>JAJUJN010000080.1 GCA_029265335.1 Alcaligenaceae bacterium | reverse complement strand
TGAAGAAGCAGAACCCCGCACACGACATTACCGTGGTCGAACGCAACCGTCCCTACGATACCTTCGGGTGGGGCGTGGTGTTCTCCGACCAAACCATGGGCAACCTTCGCGAAGCCGATGAGCCCACCGCCAACCAAATTCTCGATTCCTTCAGTCACTGGGACGACATCGAGGTGCTCATTCGTGGCCACAGTTTCCGTTCCAGCGGCCACGGCTTTTCGGGCATTGGCCGCAAGCGCCTGCTCAACATCCTGCAGGCTCGCTGCGAGGAGCTGGGCGTCAAGCTGGTGTTCGAGACCGACGTGCAGGGCGACGAGGAATATCCCGATGCCGATCTCATCATCGCCTCCGACGGGCTCAACAGCCGCATCCGCACCAAATACGAGGCCACCTATCAGCCCGACATCGACGTACGCGATTGCCGTTTCGTGTGGCTGGGCACCAAGAAGAAGTTCGAGCCCTTCACCTTCGCCTTCGAAGAAACGGAGCACGGCTGGTTCCAGGCACACGCCTATCGCTTCGACAGCGAAACCTCCACCTTCATCGTGGAGGTGCCCGAGCGTGTGTGGCTCGCCGCCGGCATCGACAAAATGGAGAAGGAAGAGTCTATCGCCTACTGCGAAAAGCTCTTTGCCAAGTATCTCGATGGCAATCCCCTGATTTCCAACGCCTCGCACCTGCGGGGTTCGGCTCAGTGGATCAAATTCCCCCGGGTCATTTGCAAAACCTGGGTGCATCACAACGGCAAGCAGCCGGTGGTGCTCATGGGCGACGCTGCGCACACCGCCCACTTTTCCATCGGTTCGGGCACCAAGCTGGCTCTGGAAGACGCCATTGAACTTACGCGTTCCATCGCCTTGCATCCCGATGACATCAACGCCGCGCTCCGGCACTACGAAGAGGTGCGCAGTGTCGAGGTGTTGCGCATCCAGAACTCGGCGCGCAACTCCACCGAGTGGTTCGAGAACGTCGATCGTTATGTGAACCTGCCGCCCGAGCAGTTTGCCTACTCGCTGCTCACGCGCAGCCAACGCATCAGCCACGAAAACCTGCGTCTGCGCGATCGTGAGTACATCGAACAATACGAAGACTGGTTTGCCAAGGGCGCCGGCCTGGAGCGCAAGCCCGATCAGCAGCCCGTGCCGCCCATGTTCACACCCTACAAGGTGCGCGATGTGGTGCTGCCCAACCGCATCCTGGTGTCGCCCATGGCGCAGTATTCCTGCGAAAACGGCCTGCCGGAACAATTCCACCTCACGCACCTGGGTGCGCGAGCCATGGGAGGCGCCGGCATGGTCATGGTTGAAATGACTTGCACCTCGCCCGACGCCCGCATTACACCGGGATGCCCGGGCATTTGGAACACTGAGCAGCGCGACGCCTGGAAGCGCATCGTCGACTTCGTGCACCAGAACACCGAAGCCAAGATTGCTCTGCAGTTGGGCCATTCCGGCGCCAAGGGCTCCACGCGGGTGGCCTGGGAAGGCATCGACCTCCCGCTCGAAGAAAACAACTGGCCGCTCATTTCGGCTTCGCCGCAGCAATATATCGAAGGGGTGAGCGCCACGTCGCGCGCTGCCACGCGCGAAGACATGGAGCGCATCAAGGCCGACTTCGTGCGTTCGGCCACCTACGCCAAAGAGGCGGGTTTCGACTGGCTCGAACTGCACTGCGCCCACGGTTATCTGCTGTCGTCGTTCATTTCGCCACTCACCAACCAGCGTGACGACGAATACGGTGGCTCGCTCGAAAACCGCATGCGCTACCCACTCGAGATCTTCCACGCGGTGCGCGAGGTGTGGCCGCAGAATCTGCCCATTTCGGTACGGATCTCCGCGCACGACTGGGTCGAGGGCGGCATCACCCCCGACGACGCGGTGGAAATCGGCCGCATGCTCAAGGCCGCAGGTGTGGATATCGTGCACGTGTCCTCGGGGCAGGTGAGCAAGAAAGAAGAGCCGGTGTACGGCCGCATGTTCCAAACGCCATTCGCCGACCGCATCCGCAACGAGGCCGGTGTGCCCACCATTGCCGTGGGCGCCATCTCGGAGGCCGACCACGCCAACAGCATCATCGCAGCCGGCCGGGCCGACCTCTGCGCGGTGGGCCGCCCCCACCTGGCCAACCCGGCCTGGACGCTCCACGAGGCGGCACGCATCGGCTACACCGATCTCACCTGGCCCAAGCAATATCGTTCCGCCAAGATGCAGCTCGAGCGCAACTTCGAGCGTGAGCGTGCCGCACAAGAGCAGGCCGTGCAGTCGGCCATCGAGGCGGCCACCATTGCCCAGAGGATGTAATGCAAACTTCACTTCCGTTTGCCGGGCGCCATGCGCTGGTCACCGGCGCCGCCCGCGGCATCGGTGCCGCGGTGGCGCGCATGCTGGCCGAGCAGGGCGCCAAGGTTTCACTCCTGGGTCGCAATGCCGAAGCCCTCGAGGCTGTCCGCACCACCTTGCCTGGCGGGCCCCACCTTTCGGTGTCTGCCGATATCAGCAGCCCGGAGGCGGTCGAGGCCGCCTTCGCCAAGGCCCGCAAGGCCTTGGGGCCGCTGAGCATTCTGGTGAATAACGCCGGCCAGGCCAAGAGCGCGCCCTTCGCCAGAACGTCGCACGAGCTCTGGCAGCAAATGCTGCAGGTGAACCTCACCGGCACCTTCTTGTGCACGCAGGCAGCGCTGCCCGACATGCTCGAAGCGGGCACCGGTCGCATCGTCAACATCGCCAGCACGTCGGGCCTCAAGGGCTATGCCTATGTCACCGCCTACACCGCGGCCAAGCATGGCGTCATCGGCCTCACCCGTTCGCTGGCGCTGGAGCTGGCGCGCAAGGGGGTAACGGTGAACGCCGTGTGCCCGGGTTACACCGACACCGACATCCTGCGCGAAAGCATTGCCAACGTCGTGGCCAAAACCGGCCGCACCGAAGAAGAGGCCATGGCCGACTTCACCGCCAATAATCCCCAGGGCCGGGTGATCCAGCCCGAAGAGGTGGCCGACGCCGTGCGCTGGCTGTGTGGCGATGCGGCGGCCTCGATCACGGGGCAGGCCATTCCGGTGGCTGGCGGCGAGGTCATGTGATGTCCGACCTTTCGCACGCCATGCTGCGCGACGCGCAAGGCCTGGGACACGAAGCCCGTGTGCACAGCGACGATCACGCCGCCCTCAAGCTTTGGCTGCGTCTGCTCTCTTGCACCACCCAGATCGAATCGGTGGTGCGGCGGCGGCTGCGGCAGCGCTTTGGCGTGTCGTTGGCGCGCTTCGACTATCTGGCCCAGCTCTATCGCTATCGCGACGGGCTGCGTATGCGTGATTTGTCCCGTCATTTGATGGTGACAGGTGGCAACGTTACCGGCCTTACCGACGAACTCGTGCGCGAAGGCCTGGTCACGCGGCAGCCCAGCCCCACCGACAAGCGTTCGCGCATTGTTCGTCTTACCGACAAAGGCCTGGCTGCGTTCGAATCCATGGCTCAGGCACACGAAGAATGGGTGCTTGAGCTGCTGGGCAACCTTACCGACAAACAGCTGCATCATATGTATACCCAACTGGGAATCCTGCGGGTACACCTGATGCATCACGAAACTTCCGAGGAGCCGATATGACTTCCGAAACCACGCCCCGAGTAGACCCCGCCCTTCTGGCCGGCAACCGCAAGACCATGGCCGATTACCAGGCCAAGCATTTTCTGTGGGAGGCCAAGGGCAAGGTAGGCACCATCACGCTCAACCGGCCCGATCGCAAAAACCCCCTTACCTTCGATTCCTACGCCGAGCTGCGTGATTTCTTCGGCCAGCTCAAGTATGCCGAAGATATCAAGGTGATCGTGGTGCGTGGCGCCGGCGAGAACTTCAGCTCCGGTGGCGACGTGCACGACATCATCGGCCCCCTGGTACGCCTGAAGGCTCCCGAACTGCTCATGTTCACGCGCATGACGGGCGACCTCGTGAAGGCCATGCGCAACTGCCCGCAACCCATCATCGCCGCGGTCGACGGTGTCTGCGCTGGCGCTGGCGCCATCGTGGCCATGGTGTCGGACATGCGTGTGGGCACCGCGCGCAGCAAAACCGCCTTCCTCTTCAACCGTGTGGGGCTTGCGGGTTGCGACATGGGCGCCTGCGCCATCCTGCCGCGCATCATCGGTCAGGGCCGGGCCAGCGAGCTGCTCTTCACCGGTCGCGCCATGGGCGGCGAAGAAGGCGAGCGCTGGGGTTTCTTCAATCAGCTGGCTGAGCCTGAAGAGCTCGACGCCGCCGCCCAGAAAATGGCCGAGCGGCTGGCCGACGGTCCCACTTTTGCCAATGGCATCACCAAAACGATGTTGCACCAGGAATGGAATATGAGCATCGAACAGGCCATTGAGTCCGAAGCGCAGGCGCAGGCCATCTGCATGATGACTGAAGACTTCTCGCGCGCCTATCATGCTTTTGTTGCCAAAGAGCGTCCCGTCTTCGAAGGTGATTGATCATGCCCGACCACAGCTTTCTCAAATGGCCTTTCTTCGAGCCCCGCCATCGTGAGCTGGCGCAGGAGCTCGAAACCTGGGCCACGCAGAACGTGGGCGACGCCCACGGCGAGAACGTCGACGCCGAATGTCGTGCGTTGGTGAAGTCGCTGGGCGCCGGGGGCTGGCTGCGCCATGCCGTGGCGGGCAAGCAATATGGCGGTCTGAACGACACTATCGACACCCGCGCCATCTGCCTGTTGCGCGAAACCCTGGCCCGGCACAACGGCCTGGCCGACTTCGCCTTTGCCATGCAGGGCCTGGGTTCCGGCGCCATCAGCCTGGCCGGTACGCCCGAGCAGAAGCAGCGTTACCTGCCGCGGGTGGCCAGCGGCGAGGCCATCGCGGCGTTCGCCCTGTCGGAGCCGCACGCAGGTTCCGACGTTGCCGCCATGTCGCTCGACGCGCAGGTGAAAGGCAACGAGGTGGTGCTCAACGGCGAGAAGATGTGGATCTCCAATGGCGGTATTGCCGACTTCTACGTGGTGTTTGCGCGTACCGGCGAGGCGCCTGGGGCCCGTGGTATCACGGCCTTCATTGTCGATGCCGATACCCCCGGCTTTGAGATCGCGGAGCGCATCGATGTGATCGCGCCGCACCCGCTGGCCCGTCTGCGCTTCAACGACGTGCGGGTGCCGCTCAGCCAGCGCATCGGCGCGCCGGCCGAGGGCTTCAAGATTGCCATGCGTACGCTCGATGTGTTCCGCACCTCGGTCGCGGCGGCGGCTCTGGGTTTCGGCCGGCGCGCGCTCGACGAAGGGTTGGAGCGTGCCACCTCCCGCAAAATGTTCAACCAAACCCTGGCCGACTTTCAACTCACCCAGGCCAAACTGGCAGAAATGGCGATTCAGCTCGAAAGCGCCGCTCTGCTCACCTATCGGGCTGCCTGGCAGCGCGATCAGGGCGAGGTCGTTACCCGTGAAGCGGCCATGGCCAAGTATGTGGCCACAGAAGGCGCCCAGAAGGTGATCGACGCCGCGGTGCAGATCTGGGGCGGCATGGGTGTGGTGAGCGAAGTTCCCGTCGAAAAGCTCTATCGCGAAATCCGAGCGCTGCGCATCTACGAAGGCGCCAGCGAAGTGCAGTTGCTGATCATTGCTCGCGAAATGCTCAAGGAGCGCAAATGAGCACGCACTTTCAGCGACCCTACGTGATTCGCTTCTCCGACTGTGATCCGGCCGGTATTGTGTTTTTTCCGCAGTACTTCGTGATGTTCAACGGTACGGTCGAAGACTGGATCACCGACGGCCTGAGTGTGGGCTACCGCCATCTGGTGATCGATCGCCGGGTCGGTATGCCCACTGTGCGGCTCGAAGTGGATTTCACCAACATCAGCCTCATGGGCGACGAGGTCACGCTTGAACTCGAAGTTCTACGGCTGGGTAACAAATCGTTCACGCTGGAGCATCGTTGTGTGGGTGCCGATGGCGAGCTCCGCGCCCGAGTGCAGCAAGTGATCGTCACGACCTCGCTCGAAACCCACGAGTCCATCGTCATCCCGGCAGACCTGCGCGAGGCCATCGAGCGCAACATGGCTGCTTAACCATTAACTTTTTCAAGGAATCGATATGCAAGTACTTCTTCCCGAAGGCTGGCCGCGCCCCCGCGGTTACGCCAATGGTGTGGCCGTTACCGGTCGCCAGGTGTTCGTGGCCGGCATGGTGGGCTGGGACGGTCAATACCAGTTCCAAACCGACGATCTGGTGGGTCAGGTGAGGCAATCGCTCGAGAACATCGTCGCGGTGCTCGCCGAAGCCAAGGCAACGCCCGAGCACATCGTGCGCATGACCTGGTTCATTACCAGCAAACCCGAGTATCTGGCTGCCGGCAAGGAAATCGGTCAAGTGTTCCGTGAGGTCATCGGCAACTACAACATCCCCATGACGGCGGTTGAGGTGTCGGCTCTGATCGAAGACCGCGCCAAGGTAGAAATCGAAGTCACCGCGGTCGTGCCCGAGTAAGCATTGCCGTGGTGTTTTTGCCCGGGGCAGTCGCGCCCCGCGGCAGCAGACCGCAGCTGCCCGAAGCCGGGGTGGGGCGGTCTTTTTTCGTGCCAACACAAAAGATAAGGAGGAGCTCCGATGCAGCTGCAATTCCGTGGTCAGCGGGTGCTGGTGACCGGCGCCAGCAAAGGTATTGGTCTGGCCTGCGCGCTGGCCTTTGGGCGCTTGGGAGCGCAGGTGGTGGCGATATCGCGCAGCGCCAACAACCTGGCGCAGGCAGAAGAGCAAGCCCGAGCCGAGGGCATCGCCTGGCAATCGGCGCCTTGTGACCTCACTGACGGCGCCGCTACCGATCGGGTATTGCGCGAGCTGCAGGAGCAGGGTGGAGCTTTCCAGGTTCTGGTGAATTCCGCCGGCGCCGCCCGACGCTATCCGGCAGACGAGATCGATGTGGAAGCCCTGCATCAAGCAATGGACGCCAAGTATTTTGCCTGCACCCACGTGATGCAGGCGGTGGTGCCCCACATGGCCGAGCACGGCGCAGGGGCGGTGGTGAACATCGTGGGCATGGGTGGTCGTGTGGGCAAACCCACGCATATTCCCGGCGGCGCCGCCAATGCGGCGCTGATGCTGGCTACCGTGGGTTATGCCCGGGCTTACGCCGGCCAGGGTGTGCGTATCAACGCCATCAACCCTGGCCTCACGCAAACCACGCGGGTGGCCGAGGGGGTTGAAGCGATGTCTCGCGCCACCGGCCGTGCTACCGACGAACTCCTGGCGGAGCAGGTGGCGCAGATTCCCATGGGCCGCATGGCCCAGCCCGAGGAAATCGCCAACGTGGCCTTGTTTCTGGCTTCGCCCTATGCCAGCTATGTTTCGGGCGCGGTGATACCCATGGATGGCTGCGCGGCGTCGGTCATCTAGCGTCGCGCCAGCACTGTTCGCTGAGCCGCTACTGCACCCCGGTGAGGGGGCGCGGACGGTACGGCGCTTCGAGTGTGGCCACCTCGTCGTCGGTAAGGGTGAGCTCGAGCGCTGCGAGAGCGTCGTGCAGGTGTGGCAGGCTGGAGGCGCCAATGATGGGCGCGGTGATCACCGGGTTGCGCAAAACCCAGGCCAGGGCTACCTGCGCCCGGGTGGCGCCGCGCGCCTCGGCCACCTCACCCACGGCATCGATGATGGCGCGATCGGTGTCGGTATAGCCCAGGTCTAGCCCACGAATCTGGGGGTCGAGCTCCTGGCGATGTGAGGTGGCACTCCAGGGTCGGGTGAGCTGGCCGCGGGCCAATGGGCTCCAGGGGATCACGCCGATACCCTCGGCGGCGCACAAACGCAGCATTTCGCGCTCTTCTTCACGATAGAGCAGGTTGTATTGGTTCTGCATGCTCACGAATCGCGTCCAGCCGTTCTGCTGTGCCAGGTAGAGCGCCTTGGCGAATTGCCAGGCATACATGGTAGATGCGCCCAGATAGCGCACCTTGCCGGCGCGCACGACATCGTGCAAGGCTTCCAGCGTTTCTTCGATGGGCGTGCGGTTGTCCCAGCGATGGATTTGGTAGAGGTCGATATAGTCGGTGCCCAGCCGAGCCAGGCTGCGGTCCACTTCGCGGAAGATTGCCTTGCGCGACAGGCCGCCCTGATTGGGCCCTGCCTTGGGTGGAAAGAACACCTTGGTGGCGATCACCACATCTTCGCGGTTGGTGTACTCGAGAACTGCGCGACCGAGAATTTCCTCGCTGCTGCCCGCCGAGTAACTGTTGGAGGTATCGAAGAAATTGATACCGGCATCGAG
>JAJUJN010000323.1 GCA_029265335.1 Alcaligenaceae bacterium | reverse complement strand
GCATTCCGGCTCTGACCTGAAACCACTAGCAACCAGAGAGGTGTGCCCTCGGCAGGTACGAGGTTTGGCAACGCTTGATGCAGGCAGCCAAAGACGAGGTCGGGCAGCATTTGCCCTACGACGTGGCGCGCTGTGACGGCTGCGGGCTCCAAGGCGTTGGTAATGGTGCCTGCGGGCGCTGTGACTTCGATCAAATCGAGTGAGCCGGCATTGTTGGGCACTTCAGGCGCAATAGCGCATTTGATTCCGAAGCTTGCATAGGCTGCGGTGTAGCAAAGTGGTACGTTGATACCGTAATTGGATTGTGGACTTGAACCATCGAAGTCGAGGTGCAGCCCGTCGTCTTTTACCGTAAGAGCGAGCATGAGATCGATGGGCTGGTCATAGCCATCGATGCGCATACTGTGTTGCCAAGTGCCGCGCGGTACGGCCCGAATCGCGTCGAGCATCGCCTGGCGCGAGGCTTGCAAGATGAACTGGGCGGTGTCGCTCAGGTCGCTCAAGCCAAACTCCGCGAGCATATGGCTGAGTTGTGCGCAGGCAGTATCGTTGCAAGCAGCGAGTGCCATGAGATCGCCCAGCACTTGCACAGGATCACGCACATTCACCCGCAGGATCTCGAGCAGAAGTTCGTTGATTTCACCGCGGGTGGCAAACCGACTGATGGGAATGCGCAGCCCTTCTTCGAACACTTCACGAGCGTCGGGGCCCGCCTGGCGTCCGCCTACATCAACCACGTGAGTGGTGCAGGCGAAGAGTGCTACCAACCGACCTTCATGAAATGCCGGGGTGACCACTGTGAAATCAAACAAGTGTCCGGTACCCACCCAAGGATCGTTGGTGATGAAGATGTCACCGGGCTGCATGGTGTCTGCCGGATAGCGAGCGAGGAAATGACCGACGGACGCCGCCATGGTGTTGACGTGGCCTGGAGTGCCAGTCACCGCTTGGGCCAGCATCCGGCCCTGGATATCGAACACGCCGGCAGACAAGTCTTCTGCTTCTCGAGCTGCCGTACTGAATGCGGCTCGAATCAGCGTGCGGGCTTGTTCCTCCACGATCGTGATCAGACGATTCCAGAGGATGCGCTGCCGAATAGCGTCGAAACTGGCGTTCGGGCTGGTGCTCATTCGTGACGCTCCAATATCAAATCGCCGTTGGCGGCGCAATGGAAATGAAAGCCCGCGGGCACGACCGTGGTGGTTTGTGGCTCCACCACCAAGGCCGGGCCTGCGGCGCCCTGCAAGCCTGTGAGCTGGTCTCGCTGATATATCTTTGCCTGGTGAACTGACCCGGTGGCGGGGTCGTAGAGAGGGCGCTGGCCCCTTGCTTTTGCCACTGAAGGTGCAGCGTTCGGAGATGCGGCGCCGACGGCCGGACTTTCGGGTACGGCCTGGGGCGATTCCACCGTTGCCGCCACCAGCCAGTTCAGGCATTCGATGGGTTGGTTGGGAATTAAGCGGTGGTAATGGGCCTGGTAAATAGTTTCAAAGCGCTTACGCAGCACGCGGACCGCGTCGTGCACTGGCAAGGGTATGGGGAGCTCGAGTTGCAACTCATGGCCTTGCCCCACGTAGCGCGCGTCTACCCACCATTGCCAACGAATGTGGCGTCCGGCAGCCATGTGTTCCAAGCGCGCGCTGGCTTCTTCCGACCACTCGGTAAGAAAACTCGACACCTCGGTACTGTCCCAATCGTCGAGGCGTAAATAGCGGCTGCGGGCAATGGCGTACCTCAAGGGTGCGCGCAGAAATCCGATAGCCGAGGCCACACCAGCGTTGCGCGGAATGATGACGCGTTGCAAACCCAGCTTTTGAGCGAGCCGTGCCGCGTGTAACGGGGCAGCTCCACCAGTTGCCACCAACACACGTTCTGTCAGCTCAAGGCCACGTTCGATGCCGTGCACGCGCGTGGCGCTGGCCATGGCTTCGTCCACCATCTCACTAATACCGATGGCGGCCAATGGTGCGGTGAGCCCCAGGGGCGAGCCCACATCGCGATCGATCGCTTGCTCGGCAGCTGTCGTTTGCAATTGCATCTGCCCGTCACCGAAATCGTTCGGATCGATGCGCCCCAGCAGCAGATCGGCGTCGGTGACGGTGGGACGTTCTCCGCTGCCGTAGCAGGCTGGCCCCGGCTGTGAACCAGCGCTCTCGGGCCCCACCACACTTCGTTGCATGGCATCGACATGTGCAATGGAGCCACCACCTGCTCCGATCTCAACCATCTCGATGACCGGGATGCGAATGGGGATACCGCTCCCTTTTTGGTAACGATATTCGCGAGCCACTTCGAAGAGACGCGACTCTTCGGGTTTGCCGTTGGCGACCAGACACAACTTGGCAGTGGTGCCGCCCATATCGAACGCGATGAGGTCTTTGACTCCGTGGGCCGCGGCCACCTTGTTGGCCATGATGACGCCCCCCGCTGGCCCTGATTCCACCAGACGTACCGGAAATTCTCGGGCCGTGCGCGCGTCGGTGAGACCTCCGCCTGAGGTCATCAGCATCATGGGCACTTGAATACCGAGAGACTGCTTGAGCCCTTCTTCGAGACGATTGAGGTAGCCTTGCATCACCGGTCGAACGTAGGCGTTAGCGACGGTAGTGCATAGGCGTTCGTATTCACGGATTTCGGGGCACACCTCGTGCGACACGCAGATAGAAAGTTCTGGCGCCACTTGTTGTAGTACGTCGCGGGTGAAAATCTCGTTTGCCGGATTGGCAAATGCGTGCAGAAAGACGATCGCCACGCTGCGCAAGTTGGCATGACGCAAACGTTGAGCCAGTGCCTCAATCTCGCTGCGTGTGGGCTTGATCAGAGTGCTGCCATCTGCGGCGCTACGTTCTGCAACTTCCAGGCGCCACTCGCGTGGCACCAACGGCTGCGGTCGTCGCATGGCGAGATCGTATTGTGCAAACCGGTGTTCGTAAGCAATCTCTAACGAATCGCGAAACCCCTGCGTAGTGATCAACGCGGTAGGAGCGCCGCGCCGTTCGATCAGTGCGTTAGTGGCGAGCGTTGTGCCGTGTACGAATCGTTGTACCGCAGCCGCGTTTACGCCACTTTGCTCGAGTACGCGCAGGATTCCTTGCAGAACGCCTTGCTCTGGGGCCTCGTGCGTTGTCAGCACCTTGCTCGAAAAGCGTTGACCTTTGGCCTCGAGCACGACG
>JAJUJN010000430.1 GCA_029265335.1 Alcaligenaceae bacterium | reverse complement strand
GTAAGCGGATATCGAGCAATACACCAAACTGGGCTTGCGCTCCTTGAACCACTCCCAGCCCAGGCCCAGCCGATCCATCACGCCGGGCCGATTGTTTTCTACCAGCACGTCTGCCGCCAGCACCAGTTCGCGGGCCAGCGCCAAGTGTTCGGGGTCTTTCAGATTGAGCGCAACCGAACCTTTGCCACGATTCAGCGAGGCGAAGTTTTCGCTGAAGCCGCCGGTGAGCGGCGGCCATTGGCGCAATGAATCACCCTCGGGGGGTTCGACTTTGAGCACATCGGCGCCGTAGTCGGCGAGCAGCATGCCGCAAAAGGGCCCCGACGCCACCTGGCAGAATTCAATGACGGAGACACCTTGCAAGGGAAGGGGAGATGACATGAGATGAGGAGTATCGATAACAAGTGAGTTGTTCTATAAAATAGAACATATATTCTATATATAAGACTTCAAACTATAAGGTTTGGGGGTTTCGGTCGTCAAGTTGAAAATCTCATTACGCAAAGAACACACGAGGCAATATGAACACCACACTGGTCAAGGGCTTGCAGCTGCTGGAATCGCTGGCGCGGCGCAACGAGGCCGCGGGCATCACCGATCTGGCCACCGAGCTGGAGCTGGGCAAAAGCACCGTGCACCGACTGTTGCAGACCCTGGTAGCCCAGGGCTATGTGCTGCACAACGAAGCCCAGGGCTCCTACCGCATCTCTCTCAAGCTCTGGGAACTGGGCACGGCCATCGAAAAGCACCTCGACCTCACCACGGTCAGTGCCACTCCCATGGCCGAGTTGCTGCGCGACACTCGTGAAACTGTGCATCTGTCGGTGCTCGACGGCACCGAAGTGATCTACGTGGCCAAGCTCGATAGCCCCGAGCCCGTGCGCGCCTACTCGGAAGTGGGCGGTCGCGCACCCGCGCATTGTGTGGCCACTGGCAAAGCCATGCTGGCCTGGCAAAACCCCGTCACCATCGAGCACCTGAGCACCAATCTCGCGGCGCATACCGCCGCCACGCTCACCCAGCCTCAGGCCTTTCTGGCTGAAATGCAGAAAGTGCGTGAGCGCGGTTATGCCGTGAACCGTGGCGAGTGGCGAGAAACCGTATGGGGCGTGGCGGCCCCCGTGCGGACTTCCGACGGCACGGTTCGTGGCGCCATTGGTATCTCTGGCCCTGCCACCCGGGTCAAGGAATCAAAAATCGGCGAATTGGCAGAGCAGGTGTTGGCGGCCGCCGAACGCGTGTCGGCCCAATTGCAATAAAGGCCAGCTGGAAGGTTCGCTGGCGTGAAGCGCGGCGCCGCGACTCTCTTGCTGTTTGCCTTTAACGCCTTATCAGTCCCGGGTCTGCGGCCAGCAATGTGGTTAGTCGCGAAGCACAGCGTCAAGCTGTTGTCTTGCCGCGCCTACCCCTGCACAATGGGCGAGTTGGGGTCGGCCAACATCCGCCCCCGCTCTGCTAACGGTCAGGGAGATATCGTATGAGTACCTCGTTTGACACAGTCCGTGTGGCTGCGGTGCACGCCGCTGCACCTTTTCTCAATCTCGACGCAGGCGTCAAACGCACGGTGGAGTTCATTCACGAGGCGGCCGCCGGTGGCGCGCGTTTCGTGGCGTTCCCCGAAACCTGGCTGCCGGGCTATCCGTATTGGATCTGGTCGCACACCACCAAATACGGCGCGCCGCTCTTCGCCGAGCTCTATCAGAACGCCATCGAGCTGCCCAGCCCACAATCCGACGCCATTGCTGCGGCAACCCGCGAGGCAGGCATCTGGGCCTGCGTAGGAATGAACGAGCGCGAAGGCGGCACCGTTTACAACACCCAGGCCTGGTATTCGCCGGAAGGCAAGTTGGTGGGCCGTCACCGCAAACTCCACCCCACCAACGCCGAGCGCACGGTGTGGGGGCAAGGCGACGGTCGTGGCCTGTTCGTGGTAGATACCGGCTTTGCCCGTATCGGCGGCTTGATCTGCTTTGAGCACACCATGCGCCTGGCTGGGCACGCCATGGCGGCCATGGGCGAGCAGATTCACGTGGCTGCCTGGCCGGCCATTAACTCCACCCACGCCGACCCCAACGCCGGCGACTTCGACCACTATTCCACCACCCTGGCGGCAGCCTACGCGATTTGCTCACAAT
>JAJUJN010000368.1 GCA_029265335.1 Alcaligenaceae bacterium | reverse complement strand
CTGAGCGTCATCCATCACGCGCAGGTAGCCCACTTTGAAGGGCTCGGCGGCGAAGCTGGGGGCGGCAAGGAGAACGGTGGCGGAGGTAGCGGCCAGCCAACGTGAAATCGTGGGAATCATATGAGTTCCTTGGAAAGCGTAGAGGAGTTCTGCTCGGCATCGATGCCCAGCAATTGCAGGATCTCGCGGCGCAGATCGACAAAGTCAGAGAGGTCGTGCGTCTTCTCATGGCGAGCGAGATCGAACGACTGCAGCACCACGGCGGGTCGTGGGCTGAACACCAGGATGCGGTCGGCCAGAAAAATGGCTTCGTCGACATCGTGGGTGACAAGCAGCACGGTAGGGCCCGCTTCGCGGATCAGTTGCAGCAAGGCGTCTTGCAGCGTCATGCGAGTGAGCGCATCCAAAGCCCCAAAGGGCTCGTCGAGCAGCAAGGCCTTGGGTTGCGAAATAAAGGCGCGGGCCAACGCAGCACGCTGCCGCATACCCCCAGACACTTGGTGGGGGTAGTAGTTTTCGAACGACTTCAGGTTGACCTTGGCGAGCCAGGCGCAAGCTTCTGTCAGCGCCTCACTGCGCGGCACATTCTGGAACTCGAGCGCGAGCGCCACATTCTGCGCCAGCGTGAGCCAGGGATAGAGCGCGCCCTCCTGAAACATCAGCGTGCGTTCGGGGTTGGGGCCGCGCACAGGCTGGCCGTCGACCAACAGGCGACCGCTGCTGGGTTGCTCAAGGCCCGCTGCCATATGCAACAGCGTGGATTTGCCGCACCCCGAAGGCCCCACCAGGGCCACCAGTTCGCCGTGACCGATGTCGTGAGAAAAGTCGTTGATCACGTGCAGTTCGCCGAAGCGCTTTTGCACGTTCTGAAATGAAATCTGCATGATGAGCAACAAAGAAAGCGGCTTGCTTCATGGGCACGAGAATGCCTAGCAAGCAAGCCGCGAGAGCTGTCACTCTAAAACTTATCGATATGCAGACAAACGATTAATTTGAGCTTTGCTTATTGCTGAGTTTTATATAACTCTGCGCAAATCATGACTTGGAGTGTTGTGCGTTCAAGGGCGGCGCAAGCCCCAGCAGCTTGCGCAGCAGCGCTTTGAGAGTTTCCACCTCGTTGATTTCCAGGCGGTCTGTCAAGCGATGCTGATAGGCCCATGTACGTGCCACGGCTTCGGCGCAGAGCTCGCGACCCTGCGGCGTGAGAAAAATGCCGAAGGCACGCCGGTCGCTGGGCGAGCGCACCCGTTGCAGCCAACCGTGACGCTCGCTGCGTTTGGCAAGGTCGCTCAGCGTGTTGAGATCGAAGCCGCATACTTCGGCCAGCTCGGTTTGCGTGGAACCTGGGTAGCGATGCACCGCAAACAACAGAGCGAGCTGGCGGGAGGTGAGGTTGAAGCCGGCGTAAACATGCGAAAACTCAGCCTCCGCGAAAAAGTGGGCTCGCCGCAACAGATGCGACAGCAGATCGTAGAGCTCGAAATCTGCGTCGGCGTCGTTCATATTCAGGTGACGGCGTTGCGTGCCTGGTATTTGCTATTGCGCCAGGCTTCGGTGTCGAGCACGGCCTTGAGCACGTCGACGGCTTCGGCCACGTCGGCAAAACTCACGTAGAGCGGCGTGAAGCCAAAGCGCATCACGTCGGGCGCCCGGAAGTCGCCGATCACGCCTCGATCGATCAAGGCTTGCATGGCGGGATACGCATGCTCGAAACGCAGCGACACCTGGCTGCCGCGCAACTGAGGGTCGGCCGGGGTGATCGAGCTGATGGGATGGTTGGCACAGCGTTCTGCCACCAGGTCGCTGAAGTATTGCGTGAGTTGCAGGCTCTTGGCGCGCACCTGCTCCATATCCACGTCGTCCCAATCGTCGAGGGCGCCGGCGAGAGTGCGGAACGACAGCATGGGCTGTGTGCCGGTGAGGAAGCAGCGCACGCCAGAGGCTGGTTCGTAGTGGGTTTCGAACGCAAAAGGCCGCGCGTGCCCCCACCAGCCAGAAAGAGGCTGCCGCAATGAGCCATGATGGCGCTGGGCCGCATAAAGATAGGCGGGAGCGCCTGGGCCGGCATTCAGGTATTTGTAGGTACAACCCACCGCAAAGTCCACTTTGCAGGCATCGAGCTGCACGGGCAAGGCGCCCGCGGAGTGGGAAAGATCCCACAGCGCCAGGGCACCAGCCTCGTGGGCACGAGCCGTGACAGCAGCCATGTCGCGCAGTTCGCCGCTGCGGTAATCGACGTGGTTCACGAGCACCACCGCCACCGACTCATCGATGAGTTCTTCGAGTGTGTCGCCGTCGCGCCCTTGCAGCTTGACCGTGACACCGGGGGCTGTGGCCATCACGCCTTCGGTGATGTAGAGATCGGTGGGAAAGCTGTTGGCCTCGGCCACGATCACTTTCCGGTCGGGACGCAGGGCCAGGGCCGCGTGCAGGAGCTTGAAGAGGTTCACGGTGATGGTGTCGCACGACACCACTTGGCCGGGCTCTGCGCCGATCAAGCGACCAATGCGGTTGCCCACGACTTCGGGCAGCTCGAACCAGCCGGCCGTGTTCCAGCTGCGGATCAACCCTTCGGCCCATTCCTGGCGAGCTGTGGTTTCAAGCGCGGCGAGAGCTGCATGGCTGGCCGGCCCCAAGGAGTTGCCATCGAGATAAATGGTGTCGGCAGGCAGAAGGTAGCGCTGTCGATGGGCGGCCAGCGGGTCGCGCGCGTCGAGTTCGGCCGGGTCG
>JAJUJN010000199.1 GCA_029265335.1 Alcaligenaceae bacterium | reverse complement strand
TCGATGATGATGGCCATTATTGTGGCTGCACACGAAACCACCACCTTTGCTTCCACCAACGCGCTCAAGATGTTGCTGGAGCATCCCCGCGTGTGGCGGGAGGTGTGTGAGGATCCCTCGCTGCTCTCGCCGGCCATGGAAGAGTGCCTGCGTCACAATGGGTCGATTGGCTCGTGGCGGCGGCGCACCACTGAAGCCGTGACGCTCGACGGCGTGGAGATTCCCGCGGGAGCGCGCCTGTTGCTGGTTGTGCACTCGGCCAACCACGATCCCGAAGTGTTCGGCGATCCCGACCGATTCGACATTCGCCGCGATAACTCCGCCAGCCATCTCACCTTCGGCTTTGGCGCCCACCAGTGCCTTGGCAAGAATCTGGGTCGGATGGAAATGCAGATCATGATTGGCGAGCTGGCGCGCCGGCTGCCTCACATGAATCTGCCGCCGCAGCCCCTGGAGTACGTGCCGAATTTGTCGTTCCGTGGTCCTCAGCACCTCCGGGTGCAGTGGGATCCCACCAAGAACCCCGAACGCCAGCCTGGCTTTTCGCAACGCGAACCGCTGCCACCGGCCCGTCTCGGCGCGCCGCTCGCGCGCGACCTGGGGCGGCCGGTGAATGTGGTGTGGGCTCGAGAAGTGGGAGAGGGCCTGCTGCATCTGCGGCTGGAATCGGCCAATGGCGATCTTCTGCCTTCCTGGGATCCAGGCTCGCACATCGATATCGAATGCGGCAGTCACGAGCTTTCTCGCCAATATTCGCTGTGCAGCGATCCAAACGATCGCGAGGGCTGGGAGGTCACCATTCTGCGCGAACCCGAAAGCCGGGGCGGCTCCGAGTGGCTGCATCAGAATGTACGCGCAGGCACACAACTGCGGGTGCGCGGTCCACGCAATCACTTTGCGCTAGAACCTACCGAGGCTCCGTTGCTGTTTATTGCCGGCGGTATCGGGGTCACGCCCATCCTCACCCTCGCCGAATCCGCTCGCCGTCAAGAGCATCCTTACGAGCTGCATTATTGTGCCCGCCGCGCCGAAGCCATGGCGTTTCGTGAAGAGCTGGCCGAGGCTCATGGCGACCGCCTGCGCACCTACGTGAGCAGCCGCGGCGAGCGCATGGACTTCGACCGTCTGCTGGCCGAGCAACCCGATGACGTTCAGATCTACGCTTGCGGCCCCATTCGCATGATCGAAGGCATCACCCAGGCCATGCGCCAGCGGGGCTTGCCTGAAGACGCCCTGCACACCGAAATCTTCAGCGCAGCCGGCGGCGTGCACGATGCGGCCGACAACCACCCGTTCGAGGTGGAGCTCACGGTATCGGGCCTGAAGCTCACGGTTCCAGCAGAGAGCAGCTTGCTCACCGTATTGCGCGCCAATAATGTGGACGTACCCAGCGACTGTGAAGAAGGGCTGTGCGGCGCCTGCGAAGTTCCCGTGGTGGAAGGCGAGGTGGAGCATCGCGACATTGTGCTGCGCCCGGTGGAGCGCAAGCAGAACCAGCGCATGATGTCGTGCTGCTCGCGAGCCGCGGGCGAAAAATTGAAGATCGGGTTGTAAAAGAGGCCGGCCGAATGCAGGCCTCTTGCCGCCGCCAAGCTGTGTTGCGAGATCAGTTGGCGGTGATGTTGGCGGCTTCGATCACGCGGCTGTAACGGGCATGGTCGTCGCGCATTTTCTCGGCTAGATCGGCCGAGGTGCCGCCCAGCACGTCGTAGTTCTGAACCGCCATTTTTTCACGAATGCCTTCGCTGGCCAGCTGTTCGTTGACCACCTGATTCAGCTGCTGCACTACGTTGTTCGGGGTGTCGGCGGGGGCAAACAAGCCAAACCAGACATCAATAGCGTAATCTTCAAGGCCCGCAGCTTCGCTGACGGTGGGAGTGTCGGGCGCGTACGATGAGCGTTCCGCGCCAGTGACGGCGATCATGTTGATGGGGCCGTCTTTGAGATGCGGCGCCAGGTTGGCGATGGTGCTGAACGACACCGGCACCTCGCCGCTGAGGTGATCGGGTATGGAAGGTGCGCAACCTTTGTAAGGAATATGCACCATCTCGATCTCGGCCATTTGAGATAACAGCTCGGCGGCCAAGTGCTGCGGTGCTCCGGCGCCACAAGTGGTGTACGACAATGCGCCGGGGTTTGCGCGCGCATAATCGATCAGCTCGGCCAGGTTGTTGACGCCCAGTTTGTCGTGCACCGAAATGGCCACTGGTGAGCTGCCGATGAGTGCGATAGGAGCAAAGTCGGCCACCGGATCGAACTGAACCTGATCGTAGACCAAGGGGTTGATGACAATATTGTTGGTGACCATCAGCAGCGTATAGCCATCGGGTTTGGCGCGCGCCACATGTGCCATGCCGATGTTGCCCGACGCTCCAGGTCGGTTGTCGACCACAATCGTTTGGCCCAGTGGCTCTTGCAGCGCACCCGCCACGACGCGGGCCATGGTGTCGGTGCCGCCGCCGGCGCCGAAGGGCACCACCATGGTGATGGTTTGCTCGGGGTAGTTCTGAGCCGCTACCGGAGCGGCCATGAGCCCTGCAGCGATGAGGCTGGCGAATTGCAGGCGAAATGGCGTCATGTGTGTCTCCGTGAAGATCGTGGAATTTGTTGATTTGATAGTTTCGGGAACGAGTTGAGGATACTTTGCTCGAGGCGAGCTTACCAGTCTGAAACTTTGAGTTTTACGTGCGCCGCGCATGTTCGCGATCCGGGTTCGGCATGCTGCCGAGCAACAGCGCAGGCAGGGCCAACGTCATGATGGCTGCGGCGGTGGCCAGCGGCACCCACACGCCAAAATGATGCAGCAGCACGGCGCCCACGCCGGCGCTGCATACGAACAGCCCGATAGAAAACATGCGTCGCGTGGCGTGGCGCCGGTCGCCGCCGGCCAGGCGGGAGTCAGCACTGAGGGCTGCCAGAGTGAGAGTCATCACATTGGTGGCCAAATCGGGCACGCCGTGAGCGCGTACCAGGGCGTTCTGCACGCCCATGGCCATGGCCAGCAGAGCCATTACCACCTTGCCCGCCGTGTTGTGGGCGTCGGGGGTGATCCAGATGGCCACCAGCGCTGCTGCCAGTATGAGCAACCATTCCACCAGAAACCCCACCCGCTTTTCTGCCAGCTGTGGCGAACACCGCAACATGCGCCCGCCAATCACGGCCCCCACCACGAAGGCGCCCAGCGCGGCAGCGTAACGACGCAGGTCACCCAGTTCGGCGCCCGTGCCGGCCGAAAGGGCAAAAAGCAGCATGTTGCCCGTCATCATCTCGGCGAACACACCACCCAGTGCAAGAAAGCACACCGCGTCGATCATGCCGCAGAGCGAGGTGACCATATACAGGCCTACCTTGTACTCCCCGACGTGCGGCGGCCAAAGCTGCGACCGACCGCGAAGGACGGATGGCACGGAGCTCGGACGCGTAGACATGAGTGTGACTCGGCAACTAGGGACGGCAAAGCGCAGGGAGCGGTGACACGACGCAGCCGGGCGCGTCGCAGACCATCATAGTGCGGCGAGGAAGGCTTCGCCAGAGATTTCACGTGCTGAGTTTTGCACCTCGAGCTCCATAAAGCGAGGGCAAACCATGGGTGCTGCGTTTGCAACCCTCAGTTTGTGCAGCAAACAAAAAAACCGCTATAATCCTTTGCTTTCCTTCCTCGCCAGAGTTCTTCTGGCGAACGACGAGGCGCCATCCCTTGCAAAGGGTATATGTCAACGGCGTCTTGTTGCACTCAGCCCGAGTGGCGGAATTGGTAGACGCAGGGGATTCAAAATCCCCCGCCGCAAGGCGTGCCGGTTCGAGTCCGGCCTTGGGCACCACAAGATTGAAATCTGTTGATTGTCTAGAATCAAAATCTCTCAAAATCAACGGGTTAGAGGCAGTCAATGGAACCTGTTGGCTGCCTTTTTTCAATGGTTCGCAGTCAGCGGCCCCATTTTGGCCCCAGCCTCGGCCCCAACGTGCCGACCAGTACACAGTAAACGTTTCGCATACGAAAACGCCTGCCATCTGGCAGGCGTTTTGCTTGGCGCTGAGCCGTGCACCTGCGGTGCCGAACTTCGTGTGGCACTGTTCGGGTAGGTGACGGTTCACATACCCGAACAGGTGGGTGTGGCCCGCTATAGCAGCCCCAGTGTGAGCCACGGGAAGAAAATGACGAGCAGGCTCACCAGCATGGAAATGATGACGAAGGGAATAATCGCGCGGATCAATTTCATCAGATCGACTTCCGCCGCCGCAGCTGCCACGAAAAGACCCGCTCCGACCGGGGGAGTGAGAAGGCCGAGGCTGAGCGTGAGGCTCAGCATGACGCCGAACTGGATTGGATCGAGCCCGTAGACGCCGGTAGCCACCGGCAGCAAGATCGGCACCAAAATGATCAGAGCCGCGATGCCGTCGAGCATGGTGCCGATGAACATCAGCACCAGAAACACCAGCAGCATGAAGTAGAGCGGGTTGTCTGTGAAGTTTTGCACGGCCGTGGCAATTTGCTGCGGCACCATGTTGTAAGTGAGCACAAAACCGAACAACTTGGCGGCGGCAATGAGGAAGAGCACCAAGGCCGTATTCAACGCGGTGCGCGTAAGAATCGCGTGGGCGTGACGAAACTTCAGCTCGCGATACACAAAGCCGCCAATGATAATGGCGCAGGCGATAGCGATTGCTGCCGATTCTGTGGGAGTGAAGACGCCGAACGAAATACCCCCCACGATGATGGCGGGAATGCTCAAGGTGGTAAGGGCGTCGAGCGTGGCTCGCCAGCGGGATACGCCAAGATCCTGGCTCTTGCCAC
>JAJUJN010000396.1 GCA_029265335.1 Alcaligenaceae bacterium | reverse complement strand
GAGCTTGTCACCAAACGAGGAGTAGGCCATCGGCGCGCCGCGCGCCGGCCTGTCCTGGAGAAGCTGTTATGTCAGAAGTCATTCAAACCGCCATCTTCGGAGGTGGCTGCTTCTGGTGCACAGAAGCCGTGTTCCAGCGCCTGAAAGGTGTGGAGTCGGTCCGGCCTGGGTACAGCGGTGGTGAATCGGCCAACCCCACCTATGAGCAGGTGTGCAGCGGTCGTTCCGGTCATGTAGAAGTGGGGGAAGTGCGCGTCCACCCACAGCAGATCTCATTCGACGAGCTGCTGGAAGTGTTCTTCGCCACTCACGACCCCACCACCCTGGATCGCCAAGGCAACGACGTGGGGCCGCAATATCAATCGGTGATCTTTGCCACTTCCGCCGAACAGCGCCAGGCCGCCGAAGCCATGATCGAACGCTTGAATGCCAGCGGCGACGCCGGCGCGCCCATAGTCACCCGCGTGCGCGACGCCGAGCCCTTCTGGCCAGCAGAATCCGTGCACGTGAACTACTACGATCGCAATCCGAACCAGGGTTATTGCCAGTTCGTCATTGCCCCCAAGGTAGCCAAGCTCAAAAGCGCCTTCGCCAAGCGTCTCGCGTAACCGTGAGCGCGCGGCAACGGTTCATCATCCCAGCCATCGTCGGGTGTTCGCTCTTCATGCAAACGCTCGACTCCACGGTCGTGGCCACGGCCTTGCCGGCCATGGCGGCGGCCATGGGCACCTCACCGGTGCAGATGAACGTCGCCATCACTTCCTATCTGCTGGCGGTGGCCATGTTCGTGCCGCTCAGTGGTTGGGCAGCCGACCGCTTTGGCGCGCGCCGCGTGTTCGTGATGGCGATTCTGCTTTTCACGCTGTCGTCCATGCTCTGCGCACTGGCCGGAAGCCTCACCCAGCTTGTGGGCGGTCGCCTGCTGCAAGGGGTGGCGGGTGCACTCATGGTGCCCGTGGGCCGGGTGATCATGCTGCGTACCGTGCCCAAATCCGAGCTCGTGCAGGCCATGGCATTTTTAACGCTGCCCGCCATCATGGGGCCCATGCTGGGCCCGCCGCTGGGTGGCTTCCTGGTGACCTACGCCTCGTGGCACTGGATCTTCATGATCAACGTGCCGGTGGGTTTGCTGGGGGTGGCGCTGGTGATGCGCTACGTGCCCAAGGTAGACCCTCCAGCCTCGGATCGCAAACTCGACTGGGCGGGGTTCGGGCTGACCAGCGGCGCTCTGGTAGCGGTGGTGTTCAGCCTGGAAGCAATGGGCCATCGTCTGCTGCATCCTGCGCTGAGCTTCGCCATCATGGCGCTGGGCTTGGGGGCCGCCTGGGGCTATTGGCATTATGGCCGGCGCGTGGCCCATCCCATCATTGATCTCACCTTGATGCGTATCGACACCTTCCGGATTGCCACCTGGGGCGGCAGCCTTTCGCGCTTCGCCGTGGGCGCCACACCCTTTCTGCTGGTGATGATGCTGCAGGAAGGCTTCGGCATGACGCCTTTTGCGGCGGGCATGATCACTTTTGTTGGCGCGGTGGGGGCGGTCATTCTGAAACTGGTGGCAGCACCCCTCATTCGCTGGCTGGGCTTTCGGCGGGCGCTGGTGGTCAACGCCATGGTCATGGGTGGCTTCACAGCGGTGTGTGCCTTGTTCACCCCCACCACACCACTCTGGGTGATGCTCGTGATATTGCTCTTCAGTGGATTCTTTCGCTCATTCCAGCTCACGGCCCTCAACACGCTCACCTATGCCGACATACCGCACGAGGGCATGGCGCGCGCCAGTACCCTGGCATCGATGGCGCAGCAGGTGGCAGTGAGCCTGGGCGTGGCAATCGCAGCTGTCACCCTGAACTTCAGCATGCAATGGCGCGGCGCCACCGAACTCGCGGTAGTCGATACCGCGGTGGGTTTTGTGGTGATTGGCTTGCTCGTGGCTATTTCTGCCTTGCCGCTGAGTCGTCTTGATCCGCATGCGGGCAGCGAGGTATCGGGCCGCCCCAAGCCCGCTTGAGCGAGGCTCGGGTGCGTCAATCACTTGCTGTGTTGGCCAGCGGCGGGCGAAGTGTGCCCGCGGCGCCTCGAATCAACGACGGCCCACCATGTTCTCCGGCACCACCCATTGGCTGAACTGCTCATCGGTGACGAGTCCGGATGCCACCGCCGCTTCGCGCAGGGTGAGGCCTTCGCGGTGTGCCTTTTTCGCGATGGTGGCTGCTTTGTCGTAACCGATGTGGGGGTTGAGGGCCGTGACCAGCATCAGTGAGCGTTGCACCAGCTCCTCGATGCGTTCGCGGTCGGGTTCGATACCCTGGGCGCAATGTTGGTCGAAGCTGGCCATGCCATCGGCGAGCAGGCGTACGGATTGCAGAAAGTTGTGGGCAAGCAGTGGCTTGAACACGTTCAGCTCGAAGTTGCCCTGCGAGCCACCCACGTTGATGGCAACGTCGTTGCCCATGACCTGGGCGGCCAGCATGGTGAGTGCTTCGCATTGCGTGGGGTTGACCTTGCCGGGCATGATGGAGCTGCCCGGTTC
>JAJUJN010000353.1 GCA_029265335.1 Alcaligenaceae bacterium | reverse complement strand
CAAGACAACATCATTCGACGCACCGAAGGCGAGATTAGGCAACTCCCGCCGCGCGCCGGCGAGGCTGGCGCGCGCGGGGTGGATGGCCGTTCGCTGCCGGGGTCGGCCGGGCAAGCGGAGCAAGCCAGCGCGCAAGCGGCGGCCTCTTCACGAATTCAATTGAGTGAACCGGCACGCACGATTCTGGCCCTGTTGTTGAGCGGCATGAACGGCAAGGCGGTGGTGCGAGGCCACTTACCGCTCGTGCCACTGCCCATGCCGGGAACTCAAAGCAATGCGGCGTTGAAGTCAGCCAGCACTCCAGCTAGCGGCAGAGCTGGCTCCGGCGGCGCGCCTGCCATTGGGGCTGGAGTGGCAGGTCGTGCCAGCCTGGCAGGATCAGGGGCAGCGGGCACAACAAACCCCGGCGGTGCAGCCGGTGGTGCTGGCAGTTCGGGCGGCGGCGTGGCAGCCAGCGCCGGCGCTGCTGGCGCTGCCGGAGCTGCCGCCCCAGGCCCAAACGCTACCGCTTCCGGTTCCTCCGCGGGCGGCGCTCCAAGCGCACGCCCGGCCTCGACACCCGGCGCCAGCGCCTCTGGCGCGGCAAGCACCACGCGTGCCGCCCTGCCCCCTGCTCCGCCCGGACTCTTGCATAACTTGCAAGCCGCCCTGCAGAACACCGTGTCGCGCAGCGGGCTTTTCTATGAATCGCATTTGTCGCAGCTGGCTTTCGGCCAGCGCAGCGCGGCCGAGCTGTGGCATGAGCCTCAAGCGCGCTTGTCGCAAGCTGGCGCTGGTCAGAGTACCCCGAGTGGCGCGGGCCAAACCGCGGGGAGCGCGGCAGCTTCAGGCGGCGCCCCCGCTAGCCAGGCCGGCTCGCCCGGCACCGCCGCAACAAGTGGCAGCGCAACGGCGGCTGCCCAACCCGCTGCAGCCACCACCGCCGCTACCGCAGCCGCGCAGCAGGCCCAGGCTTCTGCCCAGGTGAGCCTCAGCGTTGCCGCCTCGGGACTGGCGCAAACCGCCAGCCAACCGCTGGGCGGCATTCATCCCGATTCCGCCGCGCTGGTGCGACAGCAACTGGAAGCCCTGGCCAATCAGGCCTTTGCCTGGCAAGGCCAGGTGTGGCAAGACGCGCCCATGGATTGGCGCATCCAACGACACCAGGCGCAGCAAGGCGAAGAGTCCGCGCATTGGTCCACACAATTGCGTGTACAACTGCCGCGTTTGGGCGAAGTAGAAGCACGACTCACCCTGGTGGATCAGCGTCTGGTGCTGCGGCTGGCGGCGCCCGAGAGCGCGCCGCTGCTGCAGCGCCATCTGGATGTGCTGCGTGAGCGCCTGCAGAGCCAGGGCATTGCGCTCACCGACACGGCCATCGGCAGTGAGGTAGAACAAGCATGAGCACCCGTGGCCCGGAGGATGCTTCTCGCCAGAGCGCGGTGGCTCTTACCTATCGCGAGGGCGATAACGCGCCGCGGGTGGTGGCCAAGGGATACGGCGTGCTAGCCGATACCATTTTGCGCACCGCTCGCGAGCATGGCCTCTACGTGCATGAGTCGCCCGAGCTGGTGGGCTTGTTGATGCAAGTGGATCTCGATTCGCATATTCCGCCGCAGCTCTACCAGGCCGTGGCCGAGATTTTGGCTTGGTTATACCGTTTGGAAGCGCTCGACCCCGACAGCGCCGTGGCAGCCGCAGCAACCAACTCGAGCTCGCCACTATCCCAAGACCCTTCAACGCCAGAGCCTGGCCCCACCTCGCCAGACGATTCGGGTTTTCAGCCATGAGCCGCGATCCCAAGTATCTGTTAACCAACCCTGTGGAGGTGGGTTCGGCCCTCAACGAGCTGCTGCGCGGCGCCGACCGGCTGTTCACGCAGCGCGCGGGCGAGGTGCTGCCGGTTTATCTGGTGCGAGTGGAGGTGCGGCGACGCAAGCTAGCCTTGGTGGCCTATGGCGGCGAGCGCGAACGCAAGCTGCTCACCTCGGCCAGCCGGTTGAAATTCGAAGGTTCAGCCTACGGCACGCCGGTGGAGTTCACCCTGGGGGCGCTCACCGAAGAAATCGAGATGAGCCTGGACGGCGAGGAGCGTGTGGCGCTGGTGGCGGACTTTCCCGAGGAGCTGTATCGCATGCAGCGCCGGGAGTATTTTCGGGTGCCGGTGGCGCCGCCCAATACGCGACGCGCCAGCTGGCTACCCGAGCACGGCGAAGCCATCAGCTTTCGCATTCAGGATGCCTCCTTGGCTGGCGTGGGCTTGCGCGTCGAGGCGGGCACGCCTGGCATTCCACAAGATGGCCAGCTCATGCATGACGTTCAGCTCGACTTCGAAGAATTCGGCAAAATCACGGCGCTATTGCAGCTGATCAACAGCCGCGAAGTGACCGAGCACGATCCGCGGCGCGGTAAGGTGCCCTACCTGCACCTGGGCTGCATCTTTGCCGAACCCGATCTGCAGCGCGAAAGCTTTCTGCAAAAGCTGGTCACCACCCTGGAATTGAGCCCGCGCAAAGCTTAGTTGCCGCCCTGCCCCTGCTGCTCGTCGTAGTGCCGAAAGGCGTCGCGCACCATGCGGCGTAGCGCCTCGTCGTTCCAGGGTTTGAGCACGAAGCGATACACGGCGCCACGGTTGACGGCCTCGGAGAGGTCGGCCGCGTTGGCGTAGTCCGACACGATCATACGCACCACCTGGGGGTGGATCTCGCGCAGGCGCTCAAGAAACGCAGCGTCACCCATGCCCAGATGCTGACCCACCAGCGCCACCTGTATCGATTTTTGCGCCAGCAACTGAAAGGCCACCTCCGTTGTGGCGGCGGTGAGAATGCGATAGTGCTCGTGGCGCAGCAGGTACACCAGGTTGGCCAGTGTTTCGCTGTCATCATCGAGCACCAGCAAGGTGTAGGTGGCCT
>JAJUJN010000216.1 GCA_029265335.1 Alcaligenaceae bacterium | reverse complement strand
CTGCAGTTCGCGCAGCCATTCCATTGAGGCGACGTTGACACCACCCTCGCCCTGCACCGTTTCGACAATCACGGCAGCGGGTTTGTCGACACCACTGGAGGTGTCTTCGAGCATTCTCTCGAGGTAAGCGATGGTGTCGACGTCGGACCCCAGATAGCCGTCGTACGGCATAAATACGGTGTCGTCGAGGGTGACGCCCGCGGCTTCGCGATACTTGCTGTTGGCCGTGACCGACAGCGAACCACCGCTGAGCCCATGAAAGCCATGGGTGAAAGAAATGACCGTGGGGCGATCTTTTACCTGTCGTGCCAGCTTGAGCGCGGCTTCGACAGCGTTGGTGCCGGTGGGGCCGGTGAACTGCATGGTGTAGCGCATGCTGCGCGGCTTGAGAATCACCTTCTCGAAGGCTTCCATGAAGGCAGCCTTGGCCGACGTAGCCATGTCGAGTCCATGCACGATGCCATCGGCTTCGACATACTCAATCAGTTTCTTTTTGAAGGCCGGGTTGTTGTGCCCATAGTTGAGCGTTCCGGCGCCAGCGAAGAAGTCGATGTACTCACGACCTTCTTCGTCGATCAAAGTTGAGCCTCGTGCCTGCTTGAAGACAACCGGAAACGAGCGGATATAACCGCGCACTTCCGATTCGAGGCGTTCAAAAATTTTAAGATCCATCATGTTTCTCCTAGTGGGGTCTCGCATACTCCAGATTGGGGATGCGACTGCATTCAACCGAGGTTGAACGGACCAATTCTGAGCAGCTTCTCTTCCTCATGTTCGGCACCGGGGCCAAACATGGTTGCCGAAAACAGCTCGGACTCCTCCAGATGGGTTTCGAGTGTTTTGGCCAGGCGGGCAAACATGGCCCTGGACGGCTCATTTGACGGTGAAACCGTGGTGTCGATGTAGCACACCCCGGAGACCGCCGGTTGATCCAGCAGGAAGCGCAACATGCGTTGCCCCAGGCCCTGGCCCCGGGCATCGCGATGCGCCGCGACCTGCCAGACAAAAAAGGTATCGGGTTGCTGCGGGGGGACATACCCCGAGATGAAGCCAACGATTCTGCCGTTGCTCTCGGCGACCACACAGGTGTCGGCGAAGTGATGACACAACAGCAGGTAGGCGTACGCAGAATTGACATCGAGAGGCGGGCAATCCTTGATCAATTGAAAGATTGCGGCGCCATCTGCCAACGTTGGGTGACGCAGCTCGATAGTTGCTTCGGCTGCAATTTGAGACATGGGAAAGATTCCTTAAACCAGCGACGCTTCTACCGACTCGTCGGGCCCGGGCACTTCGAGGATGGGCGAGATCTCGGCTGGCGCAGCCGGCACGCCGGGATCGCGCTCCATGAGTTCCACCAGGCGCTCGAGGGCGAGCGTCATGGTGGCTTGCTCGAGCTCGGGCAAGTCGTTGAGAGCGTTCGCCAAGGTGGTTTGCAAAGGGGATGGGGCGCTTTGCGCCAGAGCCACGCCTTCTTGCGTAGCGGAAATGAACACGATGCGACGGTCTTCGCGACCACGCTCGCGTCGGATGAATCCTTTTTCTTCGAGCCGATCGAGAATGCCGATGACCGTACTCGGACTGATGTGCATTTCGCGGCTGATGGCTGTGGCCGTTAGCGCCCCATTGGCAATGACGGTGTGCAGACAGACCAGTTGCGGCGCAGTGATATGACTGCAAGCGGCGAGCTGCCTGGAATGCAGCGCGATGGCACGCATGATGCGGCGCAACGCCCTCAGCATACGCAGATCGTAGCTCTGGTCGTCTTGCTTGGTTTGGTTTTTTGACATATCACACCTCAGGCGAATGATTCGAATGCGATTAATACAGCTACGAATCACTTCACCTCAATTGATTTGAGTACGAATGATACGGAACCGGATGAATTTAGTCAAGCCGAGAGAACGGGTCGCGCACAGGCGCCAAGACTTCGCTAAAGGGTCTTGACCGAGGCTAAAATGCGATGATGACGCCCCAACCCCAATCCTCGCTCGCTGCAGTGACATCCTCCAACGAGCCCTCCCACCTCAGAGCGGTAGCCTGGGTGGAGAATGAAGAATGGCAAGGTCTCTTCGATCGCGCGCCACTGCACGTACGCGAAGAGGTAGCCAAGATCGTGCACGAGCACACCGCTGCGCTTGCCACCACTTTCTACGACACTCTGCTGCGGGAAGAGCGCGCCCGGCCCTACCTCTCGCACGAGCAA
Source organism: Alcaligenaceae bacterium (assembly GCA_029265335.1). Taxonomy (GTDB): domain Bacteria; phylum Pseudomonadota; class Gammaproteobacteria; order Burkholderiales; family Burkholderiaceae_B; genus Verticiella. The sequence continues at coordinate 2,319 of JAJUJN010000216.1, read as the reverse complement.
GTGAACGAGCGCTTGCACAGCTCCATGCAACGCTGGTTGCGCACCATGTTCGTCGTGCCCGCCGCCTCTATCACTACCATGGTGGAGTTGCAGCAGCATGTGGGTAAGGTGCACGCGCGCATCCAGCTCCCCATCACACTGGTCTCCAGAGGGGCACGCATACTTAAAGACGCCATCAGTCAACACCTGCGCGCCACCCACCTCGACCGTGAGGGGCTCTCCCTGGCGCAGCAGTTTGTGGGGGGAATGTTCGATCTGGCGCTCGAGGTCATGAGCACCACCTACTTGCGCGACGCACGCCGGGATGTCCGTGCTGGTGAAGCCTACCGGCTGTATTCACTTGGCCAGAACGTGGCTGCCGAGCGCGAACGGCAGCGGGCGGCACTGCTCGACTGGGCGCAGCGCGTGCTGCTGCAGATGCACTTGAACGGTGGTAAGGGCAGCCTGCCCACCCTCAGACGCTCGGAGTTCGGTTTGTGGATGTATCACAAGGGCGGCGCCTCATTCGACGGCTCCACCGAGCTCAGCCATATCCGGCAGACCATGGAAGAGCTCGATTCTCAGATCGTGCCCACCCTGTTATCGGCGGCGCGTGCGGCCGACACCGCCACCGTCATGAAAACTGCACAGCGGTTTCACGAGGGCGTCGACCACATCCAGTTTCTGCTTACCCGTTTGTTCGAGCGCATGGGCGAAGTCGAAAGCGGGCGCGACCCGCTCACTCAACTGCTGAACCGGCGGTTCGTGAGCACGGTGCTGGCCCGTGAGATCGCCTTGGCGCGCCAGGAGGCAGGCCAGTTTGGCGTGCTCATGATCGATCTCGATTTCTTCAAACGCGTCAACGACCGCCACGGGCATGAAGGCGGAGACGCCGTCCTGCGTCAGATGGCCGAATTGCTCCTGCAAAACTGCCGCAGCGGCGATTACGTCTTTCGCTATGGTGGCGAAGAATTCATGGTGGTGCTGGTCGACATCAACCCCGCCCTCTTCCACGAGCTGGCCGAAAAGCTGCGTGTGGCCGTGGCCGAACACTCGTTCCGCTTGCCCGGAGGCAGTTCCGCCACGCTGACCACCAGTGTGGGCGGCGCCATGTTCGACGGTCACCCCGACCCCCAGCGCCTCATCCAATTGGCCGACCAGCGCCTTTACGCCGCCAAGCAGGGCGGCCGCAATCAATGCCGTCTCGATTGATTTGCGGCGTCGGCCGCTAGCGAGCTGGGGCAATCACCAATCACCGCCGCAGAAACAGAACGAGGGCCCCGGCAGTTGCCGAAAGCCCTCGAAAAGCCTTGAGCGGCCTCAAAATCACAAAACGCTACGCAGGATCAGTAGGTTTCGAGATGCAGACGACCCTTCTGTTTCATGTCGGCGGCAATTTCGTCCCAATTGAGACCATGCGCCTGGGCGACGTCCTGCAACACGTTCAGCACGCCCTCTTCCATCGACTTCAAGCCGCAAACATAGAAGTAGGCGTTGGAGTCTTTGAGCATCTGGGCCAGGTCGGCGGCCCGCTCGCGCATGAGATCCTGCACGTATTGACGGGGTTTATCGGGGGTTCGTGAGAACGCCAGGTTGGTGTCGATGAAATCCTTGGGCAAGGTCATGAGCGGCCCGAAATACGGCAGCTCTTCCTTGGTGCGCGCGCCGAAGAAAAGCATCAGTTTGCCACCGCCTGAGTGCTCGCGGTGGCGCCGACGATATTCGGTCATCGCACGCATGGGGGCTGAGCCCGTGCCGGTGCAGATCATAACCAGATGCGCCCCCGGATGATTGGGCATCAGGAAGCTATGCCCGAAAGGTCCGGTGACCTGAACCGTGTCGCCCTTCTTGAGGTCGCAAAGGTAGTTGGAGCACACGCCGTGCACCGGATTGCCTTGGTAGTCTTCCACCACCCGCTTGACCGTGAGCGATACGTTGTTGTAGCCGCGACGTTCGCCGTCGCGCGCACTGGCGATAGAGTACTGCCGTGCGTGGTGCGGCTTGCCGCGTTCATCGGTGCCAGGCGGAATGATGCCGATGGACTGGCCTTCGAGCACCGGGAACGGCAGGTTGCCAAAGTCGAGCACGATATGGTGAATGTCGCTGCTGGTGTTCTCGTCGGTGAGCCGATAGTTGCCCGCCACCGTGGCGGTCACGGGTGCTTTGTGTCCATACAGATTGGTATAGGCATGCGCGGCCGACCAGGGCGGAATCACCGAGTTGACGCTGATACCCGCTGCGGTAGACGGCGCCGGCTCGGGGGTTTCGTCATCCTCCGGCTCGTCATTGGCCACCTCGACATCAGCAGGAAGCTCCACCGGCTCGGGCAGCTCATCCCAT
>JAJUJN010000104.1 GCA_029265335.1 Alcaligenaceae bacterium | reverse complement strand
GCAGGCGGGCGACCTGCTGGTGTTCAACGACACCCGCGTGATCAAGGCGCGACTTATGGGCCACAAGCCTACCGGCGGCAAAGTGGAAGTTCTGGTGGAGCGCATTCTGGCAGACCAGCGCGCGCTTGCCCACATCCGTGCGAGCAAGAGCCCGCGCTCCGGCACCCGTTTGGTGCTGGCAAACTCGATAACGGCGGAAGTGCTTGGCCGACATGATGATCTCTTCGAGTTGCAGTTCGACGACGCCGTGCTGACCCTGCTCGATCGCCACGGCAGCACGCCGCTGCCACCGTACATTGAACACGCCCCCGACGCCAGCGACGATGCACGATACCAGACTGTGTATGCACGCCATCCTGGCGCTGTTGCCGCGCCCACCGCTGGCCTGCATTTCGATCAGCCGCTGCTCAGCCATTTGGCTCAACGCGGCGTCGAGCGCGCCTTCGTGACACTGCACGTGGGCGCCGGCACTTTCATGCCAGTGCGCGTGGATGATATTGACCGCCACCAGATGCACAGCGAGTGGTACACCGTGCCGCAAAATACTGTGGATGCCATAGCCGCCACGCGGGCCCGGGGCGGGCGCGTGGTCGCCGTGGGCACCACCAGCGTGCGCGCCCTGGAATCGGCGGCGCTCATTGCCGGCACCGGCGAACGTACGCTCAGCGCCCCAGTGCACGACGACACGCGGCTTTTCATCACCCCGGGCTACCGATTTCTGCTGACCGACGCCATGGTGACAAACTTCCATTTGCCTCAATCCACGCTGCTCATGCTCATCTCGGCTTTCGCCGGCATGCAACCGGTGCGGCAAGCCTACGCTCACGCCGTGAAGGAGCGTTACCGATTCTTCAGCTACGGCGATGCAATGCTGATCGAACAACCTGCCGTCGCGCCGGAGGTAGCATGACCACATCCGTGCTCATGGCCTCCCAGCAACCCGGACTCTCCTTTGAGCTGAAAGCCACCGACGGCGCCGCGCGCCTCGGTCGTATCACACTCAACCACGGCGTGGCCCACACCCCGATGTTCATGCCAGTAGGCACCTACGGCACCGTCAAGGCGATGACCCCGGACGAGCTCCGTGCCATAGGCTCGCAAGTCATCCTGGGCAACACTTTTCACCTGTGGCTGCGCCCCGGCACCGAGATCATCGCGGCGCACGAAGGGCTGCACGGCTTCATGCAATGGCAGGGCCCGATCCTCACCGACTCGGGAGGTTTTCAAGTGTTCAGCCTCCAAGGCATGCGCCAGATTTCCGAAGAGGGTGTGCGTTTTGCCTCACCGATCGATGGCTCACGCCTGATGCTTACGCCCGAAGAATCCATGCGTATCCAGCATGCACTCAATTCCGATATCGCCATGGTGTTCGACGAGTGCACGCCGTACCGCATCAACGATCGCCCCGCCACCCACGATGAAGCGGCAGAGTCCATGCGCATGTCGTTGCGCTGGGCCCGGCGTTCACGCGATCAATTCGATGAACTGGGCAACCCCAACGCCCTCTTCGGCATCGTGCAAGGGGGAATGTTCGAAGACCTTCGCGACGAGTCATTGGCGGGGCTTACCGACATTGGCTTTCATGGCTATGCCATTGGCGGCTTGTCGGTGGGCGAGCCCAAAGAAGACATGCTGCGCATTCTCAGCCACGTGGCGCCCCAGCTCCCGGCCCACGCGCCTCGATACCTCATGGGCGTAGGCACGCCGGAAGATCTGGTAGAAGGCGTAGCCCAGGGTATCGACATGTTCGATTGCGTGATGCCCACGCGCAATGCGCGCAACGGCTGGCTGTTCACCCGCTACGGCGACGTGAAGATCCGCAACGCCAAACATCGCAGCGACACCGGGCCGCTCGACCCCACCTGCCCGTGCGAAACCTGCACTACCTATTCGCGCTCGTATCTGCATCACCTGCATCGCAGCAACGAAATTCTCGGCGCCCGTCTCAACACCTTGCACAATCTGCACTTCTATCTTCAGATCATGCAGGAAATGCGCGACGCCATCGCCGCCGGGACTTTTACCGCCTGGCGGCAGCAATTTCATGCCGATCGTGCGCGCGGCGCCTGAACCCCTTGCCGACGAATTACACAAACCCGCTACAATCCTTCGATTGTCTTTTCGATTCCACACGAGTAACCATCCATGAGCATTGCCGACATTTCCTCCGTCGTGATCGCCCAGGCGGGCGGCGACAACGCGCTGCTGGGCATGCTGCCCATCATCCTGATGTTCGTGATCCTGTACTTTCTCATGATCCGACCCCAGATGAAGCGCCAGAAAGAACATCGCAACATGGTGGCGAACCTCGCCAAGGGCGACGAAGTCATCACCGCGGGCGGTATCGTGGGCAAGATCACCGAGGTCAAAGAAAACTACGTGCACGTCGAAATCGGTGCCGACAGCAACAAGCTGGTTGAAGTGGTAATGCAGCGCGCTTCAGTGCAAACCCTTTTGCCCAAGGGAACCATCAAGGGCATGTAATTTCGCGGCGGGCGGCCAGGCCAGTTCCACGCCGTCGGCATCGCCGGCGGCGTGCTAGCGTAGGCTCACCCCACCTGCCGTTGCTTCGGGCGCAACCGGGCCCGAAGCCCTCAGCCCGAACAGGATTTGAACTGTGAATCGTTATCCTCTCTGGAAGTATCTCGTGGTGGCAGTCGCCCTGTTGGTGGGACTGATCTACACCCTGCCCAACTTCTTCGGTGAATCCCCTGCGGTACAGATATCCAGTGCCAAATCCACGGTTCGCATCACACCCGACATGATGGAGCGTGTTGGCGGCATCCTCGATCGAGCCAACCTCTCCTACACCGGCCTGCAATACGACGAAATCGGTCCTGTGGGCACCGTGCGAGCCCGCTTTCCCGACACCGACGTGCAACTGCAGGCACGCGACGTACTCGAACAAGCTCTCAATCCCGACCCCAACGACCCCTCCTATGTGGTGGCGCTCAACCTGCTGCCAGCCTCACCCGAATGGTTGAGCGCCCTCAATGCCAAACCCATGTATTTGGGTCTGGATCTGCGCGGTGGAGTGCACTTTCTGCTCCAGGTCGATATGGAGGGCGCGCTCAGCTCACGCTACGACACTCTCGTGAGTGATGTGCGCACCACCTTGCGCAACGCCAACATCACGGCCGAGTCCATCGAACGCAGCGGCAACGGGGTAGAAATCGTGGCCGGCTCACAAGACCAGGCCGGGCGCATCAACGATGTGTTGCGCAGCCAGTTGCCCGAACTCCAGGTGGCCCCCGCACCAGCTACTGACGGCGCCGTGCTCGTGGCCAGCCTCACACCCCAAGCCATGCGCAGCATCCAGGAAAACGCGCTGCGCCAGAACATTTCCACCCTCTACAACCGCATCAACGAGTTGGGTGTGGCCGAACCGGTCATTCAGCAGCAAGGCTCCGACCGCATCGTGGTTCAACTGCCCGGTGTGCAGGATGTGGCTCGCGCCAAAGAGATCCTCGGTCGTACTGCCACCTTGCAGGTGCGCCTGGTCGACGACTCGCCACAGGCCCAGGATGCGCTCCTGAGCGGCCGCGTGCCCTTCGGTCTCGAGCGCTACGAAGATGCCAACGGGCAGCCCCTCCTGCTGCGCCGTCAGGTGGTGCTCACCGGCGAGAACTTGCAGGATGCCCAGGCCGGTTTCGACGAAAACCAGCAGCCCGCCGTGCACCTCACCCTCGACGCCAAGGGCAGCCGCATCTTCCGCGACGTCACCCGCGACAACATCGGCAATCGCATGGCCATCCTGCTGTTCGAGCGCGACGTGGGTGAGGTGGTCACCGCGCCCGTCATTCGCAGCGAAATCGGCGGCGGTCGTGTGCAGATTTCGGGCAGCATGAATACCACCGAGGCCAACAACATCGCACTGTTGTTGCGTGCCGGTAGCCTGGCCGCGCCCATGGAAATCATCGAAGAACGCACGGTGGGCCCAAGCCTGGGCGCCGAGAACATTCAGCAAGGCTTCAACGCCACGCTCTGGGGCTTCATCGCGGTAGCGATCTTCATGATCTCCTACTATGCACTCATGGGCCTGTTCTCGGTCATGGGCTTGCTGTTCAACCTGCTGCTGCTGTTCGCTCTTCTTTCCATCCTGCAGGCCACCCTCACCTTGCCGGGTCTGGCCGCAGTTGCTCTCACCTTGGGCATGGCCATCGATGCCAACGTGCTCATCAACGAGCGCATACGAGAAGAGCTCAAGGCCGGCAGGTCGCCGCATCAGGCCATCGCCGAAGGTTTCGACCGAGCCTGGGGCACCATCGTCGACTCCAACCTCACTTCCCTGATTGCTGGCGTGGCCCTGCTGGCCTTCGGCTCGGGGCCGGTGCGTGGCTTCGCCGTGGTGCATTGTCTGGGCATCCTCACCTCGCTGTTCTCGGCCGTCATCGGCGTACGCGCCATCACCAACCTCTGGTATGGCCGCAAGCGCAAACTGACCAAGATCTCGATCGGCTGAGGCCGCGTCCCGCAAGGAATTCTCCATGGAATTTTTCCGCTTCCGTCGAACCATCCCGTTCATGCGCCATCGCAGGTTCTTCAACCTGATCAGCTTGGTGGTGTTCGCTCTCAGCGTGTTTTTCATCGTGACGCGTGGTTTTCACCTGTCGATCGAATTCACCGGGGGCACGGTGGTAGAGGTTCATTACCAGGAATCCGTAGACCTCGAAGAGGTTCGCGGTGCGCTGCGTGAAATGGGCTATACCGACTTCCAGGTACAGAACTTCGGCACCTCACGCGATGTACTCATCCGTCTGCCGGCCAGCGCCGACGCAGACGCCGCGGCGCAGAGCGAGCTGGTCATGGCCGAACTGCAGAAGATCGCGCCCGATGTGGAGCTCCGCAGGGTCGAGTTCGTGGGCCCGCAGATCGGCAAGGAGCTGGCTTACGACGGCCTGTTGGCCCTACTGTTTGTGGTCATAGGGCTCATCATTTATCTGGCCGTGCGCTTTGAGTGGAAGTTCGCCGTGGCCGGGGTCGTCGCCAACCTCCACGACGTGGTCATCATCCTCGGCTTCTTTGCCTTCTTCCAATGGGAGTTCTCGTTACCCGTGCTGGCGGGCGTGCTGGCGGTACTGGGCTATTCGGTGAACGAATCGGTGGTGATCATGGACCGCATTCGCGAGAACTTTCGCCGCTATCGCAAGGCCGGCTCCGAAGAAATCATCGACATGGCGGTCACGCAAACCATGTCGCGCACCATCATCACGCACGGCTCCACGCAGATCATGGTGCTCTCCATCCTCATCTTCGGCGGGCCCACGCTGCAGAATTTCGCGCTTGCGCTCACCATCGGCATCTGGTTCGGCATCTATTCGTCCATTTTCCTGGCCGGCGGCCTGGCTCTGGCATTGGGCATCAAACGCGAAGACATGATCAAGCCAGTGAAGAAAGACGACGGCGCGACCGAAGAAGAACTCGTGTAGATTGCCTGCCTACCGGCGCTCATTCGTGTAGTCTGGCTACCTGCCGGCGCTCGTCATGGCGCCGGCAGCACAGTTCGCAGCGCCGGTCGTGGCTCAGAGCAGGTAGCCGCCACCGTCGCACAGCCACATCTGCCCGGTGACCAATTCGGCGTCGTCGCTGGCCAGCCAGGCAATGAGACCAGCCAGGTGGCGCGGCTCACCGCGCTTCTTGATGGCCTGGTTCTGCATCACACGATCGAACGCGGCCTCATCAGAATGCTCACGCGTGCCGGGCGTGGCAATCATGCCGGGGGCCACGGCGTTCACGGTAATGTGGTCGGGCCCCAACTCCTTGGCCAACACACGCGTCATGCCCATCACAGCGCCCTTGCTCGCCACATACGGCAGCTGCCCGGGATTGGCCAGAAAATAAGTGCGCGAAGCCACATTGATGATGCGTCCGGCAGCGCTGTGTCGCAGCCATGGGTAGAACTTTTGTGTGGTGAGAAAGTAGCCCATGAAGTTCACCTGCATGAAGCGTTCCACTTCGGCACGGGTGAGTTCGAGCAAGGGCGTGCGTCCACTGAGTATGCCGGCATTGTTCACCAGAATATCCACGCGCTGGTGACGCTCGCCGATCGCCTGGGCAGCGGCGGCCAGCTGCTCTTCGTTGGTGGTGTCGCACAGATGTGCGCGCGCCCGGCCGCCGGCCGCCGTGATCGCGGCCACCACCGCACTCGCATCCTGCCGATCGAGAATTTCTACGCCGGCGCCTTCAGCCGCCAGCCGTTGGGCAATGGCTTCGCCCATGCCGCTGGCGCCCCCGGTGACTACCGCCACGCGATCAGTCAACTTGTTCATGGATTTCTCCTGTTTGGCTGGGTGCCGTGAGCACCGGTACGGATTGCGCGCCGTAACGATGCTCGTTCATCAAACGCAGCAGCGCGTCTCGATCGCGATCACGCAAGGGCTGCAATATGGCCTGGTGCTCTTCGGTCATGCGCTGAAGGTACTCGGGACGCGTGAACTTGGCCATAAAGACCGGGTCGAGCCAATCCCAGAGGCGTTGCACTTCTTGATGAATGAGACTGTAGGGTGACAGTGCGAATATCGTATGGTGGAAACGCCGGTTGAGTTCGCTCAGGGCGAGCACGTCGCCGCGGGTGAGCAGAGGGGCGATTTCTTCATTTAAGGCTTCGAGTTCGGCCAGCACCGTGGCGTCGGGCCAGGCCACGGTGGCCAAGAGTTCGTTCTCGAGCAAATACAGCATCCGCCGGATCTGCACGAGGTCGTCGGGCACGCGCTTGGCGACAAAATAGCCCTGGTTACGACGATGCACCAACAAGCCCTGATCCGCCAGCAGGTTCATGGCTTCGCGCAGTGGCACGCGGCTCACACCAAGAACTTCTGCCATTTCTTGCTGGCGAATCTGCTCGCCAGGATTGAGTTCGCCAAGCACGATCATGGCCCGCAAGCGTTCCAATGCGCCTTGCATGGCGCCGGCGTCGCGCTTTCGCGGTGCTCCTTTGCCCATGGATGTATCCTGAAAATTACCGAAGGCCGAATGGTACCGGGCTTGCGCCCGGACCACCTTGGGACACACTATGCTCAGGCTTCGTCGTTGCGGAAATGCGTGTAGAGACGACGGCAGTTGCACTCGAACACATTGCGCTTGTCTTCGTCGGACAACATGGCCATGCCTTCGATCACCGGTTTGAGGTCGTCGAACTCGCGACCCGTGGTGGGATCCACCGCACTGCCGGTGCCAGGTTTCTCGGTGGCAAACAGCACGCGATCCGCGCCCACTTTCTTGAACAAGAG
>JAJUJN010000068.1 GCA_029265335.1 Alcaligenaceae bacterium | reverse complement strand
TTCTGGTTGCTGCGTCACTATCTGGCATCGCGGGTTTCCGTATTTACCTTTCTCACACCGGTGCTGGGTATTGCGCTGGGAGTCACTTTGCTCGACGAGCCGCTCACGCCAGGGTTCGTGCTGGGTTCGGCGCTCATCGTGACCGGCATCGCTTTGGTCAACTGGCCGCGGCGACGCGAGCGCGTACTTGCCTCGGCATGAACGCGCCGGTTTCGCACACACTCGCTGTCGACCTGGTGGCGGTGGTGGTGGCGGTTACCGAGAGTCAGCCGCGCGTGTTGGCTACGGAGGCTGGTACGGCTTTGCCTGCGGGCCCCTTCGAGCACGAGCACCGCTCGTTGCAGACGGGCTTGCGTGCCTGGGTAGAAGCGCGCACGCATCATCCGCTGGGGTACGTCGAGCAGCTCTACACCTTCGCTGACCGGGATCGTCTCGATCCCCATGGTGAGCGTCGGCAGATGATGTCCATCAGCTATCTTGCCTTGACCCGCGAAGCGCCAGCCGAAGGGCTCGCCGAATGGTACGACTGGTATCACTATTTTCCTTGGGAAGACTGGCGTCGGGGGCCCCCGGCCATGCTGGCTGAACAGTTGCGACCGGCCCTGGCGCGCTGGGTGGCCGAGGCTCCATCGGCGCAGCGGTCAGCCCGCGAACAACGGGTTGGCCTGGTGTTCGGTGCAGATCACCACTGGAACGAAGACTTGGTATTGCAGCGCTACGAGCTGCTTTATGAGGCGGGGCTGGTGGCCGAAGCCAGCCGATCAGCCCACGAGCGTGTCCAGCCACCCTTGCCAGAGGGGCGGGCCATGCAACACGATTACCGACGCATACTGGCCACGGGCATGGCCCGCCTGCGTGCCAAAATCAAGTATCGCCCGGTGGTGTTCGAGTTGTTGCCCGAAGAGTTCACCTTGCTGCAATTGCAGCAGACCGTGGAGGCCCTGGCGGGGCGTTTGCTGCACAAGCAGAACTTCCGTCGTTTGGTGGAGCAGCAGGAGTTGGTGGAGCCTACGGGGCAAGTGCAGGCGGGGCAGGCCGGCCGTCCTGCCAAGTTGTTCCGCTTTCGGCGAGATGTACTGTTGGAGCGTGCGATTGCTGGCAGCAAGCTGCCTTTGGCGCGCATGAGCTGAGTACTCATTGGTGTTAACCACACCACTCAGGAACAGAAACAGGCTGTTGGAGAAAATCGACTGAAGCGGAGCGCAGCAGGCCACGTTTATGTGGCACAGACAAAACCTGATATAATTTTTCGTCTTTGCAACGGGGCGTAGCTCAGCCTGGTAGAGTACTGCGTTCGGGACGCAGGAGTCGGAGGTTCGAATCCTCTCGCCCCGACCACACCCGCTTCAGGGTGTAGGTTTGCATCCAGGCATCCAGAATATGAAATCAGGCAAATATCCTGCCTAACTGAAGGTTGCGGTCGCCCAGGCGCCGCAACCTTTTTGTTTTTGCGATACTCCCAGTTCTGATTTCCAGGATTCCTACTATGCCTGATGCTGCTTCTTTGCCGCCTGGTCCCCATGTGGACGCCGAGTCGTTTGCCGAATTTCTCCGTACCTTGCGCCGCTTTGTCGATGAGGTGCTGATTCCTCGCGAGCAGGAACTCGAGTCTACCGAAGTGATTCCTGCCGAGGTCGTCGAGCAAATGCGCGAGCTCGGCCTCTATGGGCTTTCCATTCATCCCGACTACGGTGGGCTGGGGCTTTCCACCACCCAAGAAATTCTGGTCCACGAAGTGCTGTCAGAAGCCGCCCAGGGCTTTCGCTACGCCTATAGTTCCAACGTGGGCATCGGTTCGCGGGGTCTGGCGCTCGACGGTACCGACGAGCAAAAGGCGTTCTGGCTGCCGCGCCTGGCCGCGGGTGAACTGATTGCCTGCTTTTGCGTGACCGAACCCGACGCTGGCTCCGATGTGGCGAGCCTGAAGACTCGCGCGGTGCCCAGTACTGGCCCAGGTGGCGAGCCTGGTTGGCGGCTCACCGGCACCAAGCGTTTCATCACCAACGCCGACGTGGCGGGGCTGTACACGATTTTGGCCCGCACCGATCCTCAGGAATCTGGTGCGCGCGGCATCTCCGCCTTTCTGGTGCCCCGCAATACCGAAGGCTTGCGCATTGGTAAGCCAGAGTCCAAATTGGGTCAGCGCGGCGGCAATATCTGCGATGTGATCCTTGACGACGCCTGGGTGCCCGCTTCGGCGCTGTTGGGTGGCGAGCCCGGCAAGGGTTTTGTGACCGCCATGCGCACGCTTGATTCCGGGCGTCTCGGTGTGGCTGCGAATTGCCTGGGTCAGATGCGGCGCGCCATTGATGAGGCTGCGCGCTTCGCCCTGGAGCGCCGCCAGTTCGGCCAGCCCGTGGCGGAGTTTCAATTGGTACAAGCTCTGTTGGCAGACTCCGAGACGGATTGGATGGCCACGCGCAGTCTGGTGCTCGACGCTGCACGTAACAGCGATGCCGGGCAGAATGTGCAGCGCATGGCTGCCTGCGCCAAGTATTTTGCCTCGGAAGCCTTGGGGCGAGTGGCAGATCGGTGTCTGCAGGTGTTGGGGGGCGCAGGGTATCTGGCCGATTACCCGCTCGAGCGCATCTTTCGCGACGCCCGAGTGGCCCGCATCTACGAAGGCACCAGGCAGATCATGCAGTTGGTCATTGCCCGCCAGTTGCTCAAAGATTATTCCTGAGCGCCCGCTGCGCCAGGCTAAAACACGCGGATCTCCCGGGAGATTTCATGACGATTCCAGGTCGGCGAGGTTGGGCACGCTCGTTGGTGGGGCTCTTGCTGGTGGCCGGGTTGGTGTTGCTGGTGTGGCTGTGGGCCAGGCCGGCGTCCGCTCCCGCTTATCGCGTGCAACAAGGCCCACTGGTGCAAACCGTGGTGGCGTCGGCGCTGGTGCTGCCAGCGGCGCGAGTGCAGGTTGGCAGCGAGATTACCGGGGTGGTGGCCCAGCGCTTCGTCGAGGCGGGAGACTTCGTGACCGAGAATACGTTGATGGCGAGGTTGGTCGACGACGAGTGGCAGGCGCGCGTGCGCGAAGCCCAAGCGGCTTTGCGGCAACTTGAAGAGGCTGAGAGGCCGCAGGCCGCCGAGATGGTCGCGGAGACCCAATCACGCCTGGCGCAGGTCGAGCGTGAGGTGCAGCGGCGGCGTGAGCTGGTGGCTGCACGCGCCGAGAGCCGCGAAGCCCTGGAGCGCCTTGAGCAGGAGCGGGTGAGCGCAGCCAGTGCGCTGGCACAGGCGCGTGTGCGCCTGTCGGCCCTCGTCGAAGACGGGCCCGAACAGCTGCTGGCCGAAGCTCGGCTCGACGTGGCGGAGGCCGGTCTGGCACGTACCTACATTCACAGCACAGTGGCAGGTCAGGTGCTGGAAGATCGGGTAGAAGAGGGCGATCTAGTGCAGCCTGGCCAAGTGCTGTTCGTGGTCGCTGCCGAAGGTCCGCACAAAGTCGAGAGTTATGTGGACGAGCGCTACCTCGATGTTTTGGCAGTGGGCCAAAGTGCGCAGGTGGTGGCGGATGCCTTTCCCGGGCAGCCCTTTCCGGCTCGAGTTGATCGTCTGGCGCCGCGGGTAGACCCCGACCGCGGCGCCGTCAAGCTCACCCTGGCCCTCGTGGAACCGGTGCCGACCTTCCTGCGCGATGAAATGACGGTCACGATTACCGTCGAAACCGGGCGGGCAGAAGACGCCTTGTGGTTGCCGCGCGATGCGGTGCGCCACGTGGCGGGCAACGACGGACGAGTGGCCTTGCTGCAGGGGGATAAAGTGGTGTGGCGCGACGTGCAGCTCGGCCTGGCAGGCGACCACGCCGTGGCCATCGCTGCAGGGCTGTCTGCTGGCGACTTGGTGTTGGTGAACCCAGAGTTTCCCGCCGGCGAACGGGTGCGCGCCGCCGTGCTCGACACCCCCGAAAGCAGCCAGCCGGCCGGAGATCGCAATGCCGTTCCCATACGTTTCTAACGCCGCCTCTGCCGGGCTCCGGCCAGGAGGCTAGCCAGTGCGTGTCGAGGGCACTATTGCATTGCGTTTTCTGCGGCATAGCCGTGGCCAAACGTTGATGATTCTGGCCGGCATTGCCGTGGGCGTGGCGGTGATCGTTTTCGTGACGGCACTCATCCAGGGGTTGCAGAGCAACGTGATCGACCGCACCCTGGGCACGCAGGCTCATATTCGTTTGATTCCGAGCGAGCTGCACAATCGGCCAGCTCCGCTGCCTGAGGGCGTGACAGCGCTGATCCGCAACGACCCTCGCCCGCAACGCTTGCGCTCGATCGACAACTGGCCGGCCCACGTGCAGGCAGCCGCGGGCCTTGCGGAAGTGCGGGCGGTGTCACCGTTGGTGTCGGGGCCTGCGCTGGCACAACGTGGCGGCGCCAATGAATCGGTTGTGATCATGGGGGTCGACCTTGCCCTCTACGAACTTATCGTGCCTTTGAGCGAACATATGTTGGCCGGAGTGGCGATGGTGGCGCCTGATCAGGTGCTGATCGGCAACGAACTGGCTACCGATCTCGGCCTGCGGCCTGGTGGGCGCCTGCGCATTGACACCAATACCGGTGACCCGATCGTGGTGCAGGTGGCGGGCATCTTTTCATTGGGCGTGCGCGAGCTTGATGAGCGCTATGTGTATATGGATCTGCGGCAGGCCCAGGCGCTGTTGGGCCTGCCGGGTGGAACCACGGTGATCGACGTGGTCGTGAACGACATCTTTGCCGCCGACGTGGTGGCAGATCGCCTGGGGCGGCTCACCGGCCTCAAAGCGGAAAGCTGGATGGAGCGCAACGCGCAACTCATGAACGCGCTGCGCTCGCAAAGCCTCTCTACCACCTTGATCAGTTTCTTCGTGGCGCTGTCGGTGGCCTTCGGCATTGCCAGCGTTCTGGCAGTGAGCGTCACCCAGCGAACACGCGAGATCGGTATTTTGCGCGCCATGGGCACGCGGCGCGCGCAAATGCTGCGTGTTTTCCTGATTCAGGGCGCGCTGCTCGGCGGCTTGGGCGCTTTGATCGGCAGCACGCTGGGCACCTTGCTCATCTGGTCATTCAACGACTGGGGCCCGGGCTTGTTCGAGGCCACGGTGCCTTGGCAGCTTTGGGTGTGGAGCATCGGTTTGGCGGTCGTGGCGGGCACGTTGGCCGCATTGGCGCCGGCCTGGCGGGCGGCGCGTCTCGACCCTGTGGTGGCGATCCGACATGTCTGATTCCCGCTCTTCGGTGCTGCGTCTGGAGCAGGTGCGCAAGCGTTACGCCGCAGGTGCCGGTACCGTGGATGTGCTGCACGGCATCGATCTGGAGATCGCAGCAGGTTCGTTCACCGCTTTGGTAGGGCCGTCTGGCTCGGGCAAGAGCACTTTGCTCAATCTCATGGGTCTGCTCGACCGACCGAGTGAGGGCGAGCTGTGGCTGGACGGGCAAGCGACTCGCAAGCTCGACGACGGCGCACGCACGGCCTTGCGCGGCAGCAAGATCGGGTTCGTGTTCCAGTTTCACCACTTGATTCCCGCCTTCAGTGTGCTCGAGAACGTGATGATGCCAGTGATGGTGACCCGTGGGCGGGCCGACGACAGCACGCGGGAGCGCGCGCTCGGTCTGCTCGATCAGGTGGGTCTGGCGTCGCGAGCGGCGGAATCACCCACGGCGCTGTCGGGCGGGCAACAGCAGCGGGTGGCCATTGCTCGCGCGTTGGTCACCCGACCACCGCTGCTGTTGGCCGACGAACCTACCGGCAATCTCGATACGCAAACCGCCAGCGATGTTTTCCGCCTGTTACGCGAGGTGAACGCCGACTTCGGCTGCGCCGTGATCATCGTGACCCATGATTTGCGGTTGGCGCGCCAGTGCGATCGGATCGTGGCGCTGATCGATGGACGCCTCGCCACCCCAGATGAACTGGCCAGCCTCAGCTGACGATAGTTCAGGAGTTCAGGAGTTCAGGAGTTCAGGAGGCCAGGGCAACCAGGTTCCGGCCGCCGCGTTTGGCTTCGTACAGGTGCGCATCGGCGCGCTGCAATGCGGAGTCGAAACTTTCGTTGGCTCGCCAGGGAGCAGCGCCTACGCTGACCGTGAGCTGAGCAGCCTCGCCGTCGTAATCCAGCAGGTGCAAGGCTGCTACGCGCCGCCGAATGGTTTCGGCTATGGTGGCCAAGGCAGTTGAGCTGGTTTGCGGCAACACCACCACGAACTCTTCGCCACCGTAACGGGCTGCCAGGCCGTTTGAGGGCACGACGTTGCGCAGCAGTGTGCCCAAATGCCGCAGGACACGGTCGCCGAAGGCGTGGCCGTGGGTATCGTTGATGTGCTTGAAGTGGTCGATGTCGATCATGAGCAGGCCCGCGCTTTGGTCGGGATGCCGCCGGCGCAAGGTTTGGATCATCTGGCGCAGGGCGCGGCGGTTGAGCAGGCCTGTGAGGGAGTCGTGAGTGGCTTGTCGATACAGGCGCAACAGCAAACCCAGGTGGAAATAATTGGCGGTGAGAGATATGGCCATAAGAGCCAGCAACAGCCAGAGACCTTGCCAACCCTCGAGTGTGAGCCAGATGCCTTCGTGTTGTTGGGCGAGGCTTTCGAGCAGAACCAGGGCCATGGCCGCCACCAGTGATTCTGTCAGTGTGAGTGGAAAGATCGCCAACAATGCCATCAACAGAAAGGGGATGAAGCGGTAGCCCAGCAACAGGTGCATTTGGCCGGGGGGCACGCTGAGCAGCGTGAGCGCGTAGAAAGCTGCGGGCACGCCGATGAGCAGCCCCGCGGCCACCCTGGCTTGCCAGTAATGCCCTCGACTTCGACAGGCCAAAAGCACGGCGGCGGCCAGCCCCGCCATGAGGAAAAGCCTGCCCGGCACCACATGGGTGAGCGCAGCCCGAGGCAGCAACCAGTAGTCGACCAGCAGCCACAGCGGCGTAAGCAGCAGGAAAAGAATGCCGGTGACCAGGACGCTGCTGCGCAAATAATCGTTGCGCGCGAGGGTGAAGTCGCGACTGTGACGACCGCTGTGCAGGGTGTCGGCCAGTGTACTGGGGCCCAACATGACGATCTGCCTGAACAGCGCAACAGGTTTGGCCGGCTTGGACGCGAAGGGGTCTTGAGGCGTGCCGGACGGCGGGGGCAGATGTGACGACATCGATCGGCGGTTTTGAGCAAATACAATGCATTATGGCACGCCCGACAGGCTGAACCTCGTCGGTGTTGATACACCATAACTAATTAGTGTTTGCTAAATTAGCTATTGCTAATTAATATAAGGGAGTGACTTCAACTCCTGCATCATGAGAGGTGCACATGACAGTTCAGGTTCAATCATTCTTTCACGAACCCACCAACACGGTCAGCTACCTGGTAACGGACCCTGCCACTAACAAGGCTGCCATCATCGACCCGGTGCTCGATTACGAGCACGCTGACGGCACCGTGCGAGTGGATTCCGCCCGGGCCATACTGAACGCCGCGAGCCAGGCCGGTGCCGAGATTCAATGGATACTCGAAACCCACGCCCATGCCGACCACGTGAGTGCGGCCCACTGGCTCAAAGATCAGACCGGCGCGCCGATTGGCATTGGCGAACATATTCGCGACGTGCAAAAAATCTTTGCACCGGTATTCAACCTCCACGATATTTCTGGCAACGGCAGCGAGTTCGACCGTTTGTTTGCCGATGGCGAGGTGTTTCAGTTGGGCGAGCAGAAGGTGGAGGTGCTGCACACCCCGGGACATACTCCCGCTTGCATTGCCTATCTCATGGGAGATGTGGTGTTCGTGGGCGACACGCTCTTCATGCCCGATTACGGCACCGCCAGGGCCGACTTTCCGGGTGGCGATGCCGCCACGCTGTACCGGTCGATCCAGCGTTTGCTGACTTTGCCGCCCCACACAAGAATGTTTCTGTGCCACGACTACAAAGCTCCCGGCCGCGATGAGTACGTGTGGGAAACCACCGTGGGAGCGCAACGCGCTCACAACGTGCATGTGCGCGAGGGCATCAGCGAAGCAGAGTATGTGGCCGCGCGCAACAAGCGCGACGCCACACTGTCGGCGCCTCAACTCATCTTGCCGTCCATTCAGGTAAACATACGTGCGGGCACCTTGCCCGAGGCCGAAAGCAACGGCGTGCACTACCTGAAAATTCCCCTGACACTCAAAGACAACAAGGACTGATCCGAAGCTTTCCATGACCGATACCCTTGAACCACTTGTCAAGCGCAACGTAGCCGTTCTGGTGGGTGCGCAAGCCCTGGGCGGCGCTTCCGCACCTATCATCATTTCTCTCGGCGGGCTGGTGGGGCAGATGCTGGCCAGCAATCCTTCCCTCGCGACCTTGCCGGTGAGCCTCTACAACACCGGGCTGGCGCTTTCCACGCTGCCCGCTGCCTGGCTCATGCGGCGCCTCGGTCGGCGGCAGGCTTATATTCTCGGGGCGCTCCTGGCAATGGTGTCGGGCTTGGTGTCTGCCGGGGCGATCGTGGCGGGTAATTTCGTTCTATTTTGCGTCGCTACGGCCATGGCCGGTTTCTACGGGGCCTGCGTGCAAAGCTATCGGTTTGCCGCCACCGACAGTGCGCCGGTGGCCTGGCGCCCGGTGGCGGTGTCCCGGGTATTGGTGGGTGGCCTGGTGGCAGCCGTGCTGGGCCCGCAGGTGGTGATCTGGACTCGCGATCTCTGGGTTACCGCCCCTTTTGCCGGCAGCTTTGTGGGGCAGGCGGTGCTGGCGGTGCTGGCCATTCCGGTTTTGCTCCTTTTGCGCGCCCCTCGGCCGGCGCCGCAGGCGGTCGATACTCAGGGCGGTCGCCCGCTGCGCGAAATCGTTGCCCAGCCACGATTCATCGTGGCAGTGGCGGCA
>JAJUJN010000107.1 GCA_029265335.1 Alcaligenaceae bacterium | reverse complement strand
GGCCGCTGGGTGAGCATGATGCAGATCATGATCACCGTGGCCCAATAAGCGGAAAGCCCCGGCGAGAATCGCTCGATCATGAGGCACCAGAGGAGCACAACTACCGGCAACACAAAATGCAAACCGGCCAGCAGGGTGGGCACCAGCCGGGGCAACTGGTAACCGGGTTGTGACGGATCGGGCTCTTCGAGCAAGGGCTGCGAGGCAGCTAGGCGCAACAGAGCCAGGTAGGCCACCACCAGCAGGGCGGAGCCCGCCCAGCCCGCGGCGTTGCCCAGCACCGGCTTGAGCCAGCCCAAACCGTAATACACCAGAGCGGCAAGAATCATGAAGCTGATCAAGCCGCCCAGAAACCCAAGCAAACGTTGCAGAACGGTGCGGTTGGGGCCAGATCGTTCCAGCTTGGGGAGATTGGATTTGAGCGCCTCGAGGTGCACCAGATAGAAGAGCGCGATATAGGAGATGATGGCGGGCAACAGCGCGTGGCGAATGATGTCGACATACGGAATGCCGACATACTCCACCATGAGAAAGGCCGCCGCCCCCATCACCGGCGGCATGAGCTGCCCATTGATGGACGAGGACACTTCCACGGCGCCGGCCTTGTCGGGCGAAAAGCCCACCCGTTTCATCATGGGGATGGTGAAGGTACCCGTGGTGACCGTGTTGGCGATGGATGAACCCGAGATGACACCGGTAAAGGCCGACCCCACCACCGCGGCCTTTGCCGGTCCGCCCCGATAGTGGCCAAGCGCTGCAAATGCCACCTGAATGAAATAATTGCCCGCGCCCGCCTTGGCCAGCAAGGCGCCGAAGAGCACGAACAGAAAGACGAAACTCGTGGATACGCCCAGAGCAATACCGAACACCCCCTGGGTGGAAATCCATTGATGATTGACCAGGCCCGCCAGGCTCACGCCGCGAGGCGCCAGAAGACCGGGCATCCAGGGCCCGGCCAGCGAATAGAGCAGGAACACCGAGGCGATGATCATCAACGGCGGCCCGAGCGCACGCCGCGTGGCTTCGAGAAGCACGAGCAAACCGATAATGCCGATGACTACGTCGTGGGTGAGCGGCGCCCCTGGCCGCAGGGCGAGTTGATCCTGGAACAGAAAGATATAGAGCGCGCAGAATGCGCCCACCGCGGCCAGGAGCCAGTCGAGCACCGGCACCGTGTTGCGCGGTGAGCTGGAGCGCGCCCCGTAGGAGAGAAAGGCGAGCGCCATCGCGAAAGTGAGATGGATGGAGCGCGCCTCGGTGGCGTTGAATACGCCAATACGTACGATATAGGGCAAAGGAGAGGCAATCCAGAGCTGGAAAAGCGACCAGACTACAGCGATGCCGATGAGTAGGCGGCCCGAAAGCCCCACGGGCAGGCGGGCCGAGGCGTCGCCGGTGCCGTAGCGCTCGCGCGCCTCCTGGGCGGCGCGTGCGCCTGCCTCTGCCCTGCCCGCGGCCAACATCAGTCGATCCAGCCCTGTTCGCGGTAGTAACGCTTGGCCCCCTCATGCAGGGGCGCCGTGAGGCCGCCCGAAATCATGTCTTCGGGTTCGAGCACGGCGAACGCGGGGTGCAGACGTTTGAAACGATCGAAGTTGTCGAATACCGCCTTCACCGTTTGGTAGACGAGTTCGTCGTCGGTGTTGGCGGAAGTCACGAAGGTTGCGGCCACACCATAGGTTTCCACGTCTTCCTCATTGCCGCGGTAGGTGCCGCCCGGAATGGTGGCCTTGGCGTAGTAAGGGTATTTCTCGACCAATTCATCGACCACATCGCCCGACACTTCGACCAACCTGGCGTCGGTGGTGGCAGTGGCTTCTTCGATGGAACCGTTGGGGTGGCCCACCACGTAGACCATGGCGTCGATCTGGTTGTTGGCCAGGGCCGACGCTTGTTCGGCCGCCTCGAGCTCGGAGGCCAGAGAAAAAGTGTTGGTGTCCCAACCGAGGGCGTCCATCAGCACCTGCATGGTGTTGCGCTGCCCCGAACCCGGGTTGCCGATGTTCACCCGCTTGCCAGGCAGATCGGAGAGGCTCTTGATGCCGGAGTCGGCGCGAGCGACGAGCGTGAGCGGCTCACCGTGCAGGGCAAATACCGCGCGCAGATCTTCAAATTGGTTGCCCTCGAAACCGCCCGTGCCCTCGTAGGCCTGGTATTGGACGTCGGATTGCACAACGCCAAGATCGAGCTCGCCGGCCCGTATGCCGTTCACGTTGGCCACCGAGCCGCCAGTGGATGGGGCGTTGCAGCGTATGCCGTGCTCGCTGCTGCCACGATTCACCAGCCGGCAGACCGATTGGCCCACGACGTAGTACACACCGGTTTGTCCGCCTGTTCCGATGGTGATGAATTGCTCTTTTTGAGCCAGAGCTGGCGAGGCTGTGAGCGAGAAACCCGCAACAGCACCGACCAACGCGGCCACTGTGAATACATGACGCTTCACGGCACTACCTCCATGGCTTGGTAATCAAAGAACCGATCGCGCGAACACGTGCGCCCACGCTTCGGGCGAATCATAATACCAGCCTGGCGCAAAGGTAGATGCATTAAAGCCGCGCGCTATTTTGCCGTGGGCTCAAACGGTAAGCGCGCCAGGATCTCGTTGGCGATGAATTCCACCAACGGCCCCGAGCTCTCCGTTTGGGCGCGTTTCTCGAGCCATTCGGGATCTGTGGCAAACGCGTTCCAAAGGCGCTCACGTTCGGCCAGGCTCTCCCACTGCAGAAAATAGATGAGGTCGTGATTATTGCCGCCAATCTGCACGGTATAGAAACCCGCGTGACGAATGCCGAAACGCTCGAAGATTCCCAAAGTGATGTTCTCGAAGCGCTTGATCACATCGGGCAGACGACCAGGCATACAGCGGTACTGTCGCATTTCATAAAGCATGAAACTCTCCTTTGATGGAATGGGCAACGAATGCTCAAAGTGGTGGCAGCTCGTGGTCGGGGGGTTTGGGGGCCACCTGCGGATAACGAGCGCGACTCTTCACATTTGTAGCCGAAACATTGGCGCCGGTGCGAACGAATAGTTGTGTGGGGTCTTTTCTGGGCTCGTAATCCCAGGCGGGGTGTTCGGCTACCAAGCGCGCGCGTTGCACCAATTGTCGTTCTGCGGCACTTCGGCGCATGGCTTCGGCCAGCGCGGGTTCGTCCCAGTGGGCCTGGATATCTGCCTGCATGCGCACGAGTCGCGAGGCGTGCTCTGGCGAAGCGGCCAAATTGCATAATTCGTCTGGGTCGTCATCCAGCTGAAACAGCATGGGCGGGTCGTCAGCGCAAGAGATCAATTTCCAGGGCCCGTCGCGCAGCATCAGACACGGATTATGGGCGCCGTCGGCATTCATTTCCACGAACACCCTGGCGCGTGATGCATCCAGCGCCTGCCCCCGCGAGGCAGGAACCAGAGAGCGACCTTCCAGCGGCGAGACCGGAGTGAGGCCGGCGCCTTCGGCCTGGGCGAGCTCGAGGCAGGTAGGCAACAGGTCCAGCAAAGACACCGGGTCGCGCACCACGCTCGGCGTCTGGCCCGGCACCGCCACGATGAGCGGCACCCGCACAGCGTTCTCGAGCAGCAGCCACTTGTACCAAAGCCCCCGCTCACCCAGCATGTCACCGTGATCGGAGGTAAAAATCACCACGGTATCGTCGCTCAGATCCATGGCGTCGAGCGCTGCCAGCAGTTCCCCCACACGATCATCCACATAGCTCACCATGGCGTAATAGGCATGGCGCGAGCGCATCACATCCTCTTGCGTGACGTCGTATTCGTCGAAACGAAAGATCCGCCGTAGGCGTCGACTGTGCGGGTCGAGCTCCGCCGTGCTCATGGGCGGCACTCGGGGCGGATCGATCTCGTCGTCGCGATAGCGCGACCAATACGGCTCCGTGATCACATAAGGGTTGTGTGGGTGGGTGAACGACACCGTGAGAAAGAACGGCTGCTGATCGCGGTTGCGTCCGTAATCGTAGATCCGCTGCACGGCGCGAGCCGCCACTTCGTCGTCGTAGTCGAGCTGCAAGCTGCGCTTGCACAAGCCCGACTCCACTACGCTGCGCAGGTTCAAACCGTTGG
The DNA here is from genome assembly GCA_029265335.1 of Alcaligenaceae bacterium. GTDB lineage: Bacteria > Pseudomonadota > Gammaproteobacteria > Burkholderiales > Burkholderiaceae_B > Verticiella. Next base: position 3,005 of record JAJUJN010000107.1, on the reverse strand, counting down.
CCGCCACCGGAATCATCTTTTGCCAGTCGGGCGTCCAGCCAAAATCGGACGGATAGATATCGGTGGTGAGGCGTTCGCGATAGCCATGGAGCTGATCAGCCCCCACAAAATGCATCTTGCCCGACAGGCAGGTGTGATAGCCCATCGCGCTCAGGTAATACGGCAGCGTTGGTGCACTGGAGCGAAAGTCGCTGGCGTTGTCGTACACCCCCAGCCGGCTCGCCAGCCGACCGGTAAGCATCGACGCCCGCGACGGCGCGCACACCGGAAAGTTGCAATAGGCTTGGTCAAACACCGTGCCGCGCGCGGCCAGACGATCCAGGTGCGGCGTGCGGCAAACCGAGTTGCCGTACGCCCGCAGGGCTCGCGCCGTGAGCTGATCGGCCATGATGAACAGGATATTGGGCTGGCGAGCCATGGCTACTCCGCTGAGGTAAATCGAGGTTGGTGGATAAACTCAGTTGACGCTGGCGCCCGACTCACGAACCACCCGCGACCACAACTCGTGCTCACGCCGCATGAACTCCCCGAATTCCGCCTGGCCCATCTGGCGCGGCACAAAACCCGCCGTGGCCAACTGCTCACGCACGTCGGGCGAGGCCAAAGCCTCGAGAGTGGCCGCTTCGAGCTTGCCCAGCACTTCAGGGGGTGTGCCGGCGGGAGCCAGAAAGCCGAACCAGGCGGAAACGTCGAAAGGCGTGACTCCGAGCTCCTGCAGCGTGGGCAAATCGGGCATGGAGTCCACGCGGTCGGCTGTCGTTACCGCCAAGGCCTTGAGTTTGCCGGCTTGAATATGGGGCAGCGCCACCGACATGCCATTGAGCATGAAATCCACCTGGTCGCCCAATAAGGCCACCGTGGCCGGCGCTGCGCCCTTGTAGGGCACATGCACCGATGGCACCTGGGCAGACTTGCCGAACAGCACGGCCGCCATGTGATTGGCCGAACCCACGCCGCCCGAGCCATAGCTCAGCCCGCTGGGCGAAGCCTGCGCCGCGTCACGCAAGCTGGCGAGCGAATCCACTTCGAGTCCCGGCCGGGTGACCAGTACCAGGGGGTTACCGGCCAAAAACGCAATGGGAGCAAGATCGGTGAGCGGGTCGTAGGGCAGCTCGTCGAACAGCTCGGGGTTGATGGCCAGCGACCCGATATACCCCACCAACAGGGTGTAGCCGTCGGGCTCGGCCTTGGCCACATAGGCCGTGCCGATATTGCCGCCCGCGCCCGGACGGTTCTCTACCACCACGGTCGCGTCGAGCGATTCCGCCAGCCGTTGCGCCACGATGCGTCCCAGACCGTCGGAGGGCCCACCCGCCGCAAAGGGCACGACAATCTTGATGGGCTGTTCGGGCCACGCCGCCCTCGCCGGGGCACTGACACAGAGGCCGGCCACGCCCAGAACCACCGCTGCACCGGCGAGCGCCGGTTTGAACCATTGACTCATGACTGTCTCCTTTGCGTGACGTCCTTGCCGGTACGACCACAAATGTAGGTATGTAGTGATATTTGCTCCACCGTAGCGAGCGATGACAGTCTAGGTCGTGCACTGATCCGGGTAAAATCAAATATTGGCAAGCATCGATCTGTTTTTTGCTATCACCTTGCCTTCCCCACGGGGTCACCTGGCCGGAGAGCCGCATGAGCGTTCCTGATTCGCGATGGCTGCTCCAGAGCCGTCTCAAGATCCGCCAGCTGTTGCTGCTCGCCGCCTTGGGCGATCTGGCCAACCTGCGAGCGTCGGCGGCCAGGCTCGGCATGACTCAGCCAGCCGCCACCAAATTGCTGCAAGACCTCGAAGGCGCCCTTGGCGTTCGATTGTTCGACCGATCCCGCGCTGGCATGCAGCCCACGGTGTATGGCGAAACGATGATTCGCTTCGCCCGCAACTTGCTGATGGACCTCGGCAGTGCTCGCGACGAACTCCAGGCCGTGGCGACTGGCGCTGTAGGAAGAATCACCGTGGGCGTGATGGCGTCGTCCATGTCCGAGCTTTTGCCTGCCGCCCTGGCCTCCCTGTGGACCGAACATCCGGGCATTCACATTTCGCTGATGGAAGGCACCCATGGGGTGCTCATCACCGCTCTCAAGCAGGGCGAACTCGATGTGGTGTTGGGCCGCGTGATGCCAGGCATGCGCTTCGACGACGTCGAGATGAACCTGCTATATCATGATCAGTTCCGGGTGGTGAGCGGCCCCACGCATCCGTTGGCCAGCAGCGCGTCGGTATCGCTGCAAGCCCTGGCCGAACAGCGGTGGATACTCCCGCAGGCCAACACCGCAATTCGCCAGCGCCTCGAAATCGCGTTTCTCGAGGCCACCGGCCGCAGACCCGACAGCGTCATGGAATCCATGTCGTTGCTGATCAACCTGGCCTTGTTGCGCCGCAGTCATGTGCTTGCCCTCATGCCCGCCGACGTGGCCACCGAATTCGCGCGCACGGGCCAGTTATGTCTCTTGCCCATCAACATCGACCATCTGGTTGCTCCGGTGGCGCTCATTACCCGACACGGCCAACGGCTCTCGCCGGTGTTGCACACCTTCATGCAGCATCTGCGGCAAGCCAGCGCTGGGTGAAGCTCCGTTGCGGGCTTCACCAAGGCTCAGCCGGCGCGGCGTTTCTTTCACCCCCCGCCACTTTTTTCTATCAGGATTCCGCCAACATGATTCAGCCTCACGACCTCCCTCATCTGCGACGTTGCGTAGAGCTGGCCGCCCAGGCATTGGCCGCCGGCGACGAGCCTTTCGGTTCTGTTTTGGTGGGGCCCGACGGCCAGGTATTGATGGAAGACCACAACCACGTTGCGGGGGGCGATGCCACCCAGCATCCCGAGTTCGCGATTGCGCGCTGGGCAGCCCAGAATCTGTCGCCCGCCGTTCGCGCACAATGTACGGTGTACACCTCGGGGGAGCATTGCCCCATGTGTTCAGCGGCCCACGGCTGGGTAGGCTTGGGTCGCATCGTGTTCGTCAGTTCGTCGGAACAACTCAGCTCCTGGCTGGCCGAG
>JAJUJN010000431.1 GCA_029265335.1 Alcaligenaceae bacterium | reverse complement strand
GCTGCACCGCGCCGTCGCCCACGGCGTCGTGATGCAGCAGCTTTTGCACCAAACTCACGATGGCCTCGGGCCGGGTCTGCAGCTCGCTGCCCACCACGCGCTCGGCCACCTGCAGCGCCAGGCGCACCAGGGAATCGGGCACGGTGTCGTCGATGGCCGCCAGCGCGGCCTGGCAGTGATCGAGCAGGGCAGCCAGCGCCTGCGCCTGGGCTTGAATCTCGTTCTGGCCGGCGGCCAGCCCTTGCGCGTGACCCGCCGCCGTGCCCTCACGCTTGCCGGCAGCGTAGCCTTCTTGATGACCGGCCTCGCGACCTTCGGCCAGACCGGCGGCGTAGGCTTCGTCGTAGGCCTTGCGACGCAGAGCCTCGAGTTCGGCGGCCTGCTCGGCGGCGCGGCGTGCTTCGGCCTGACGGGCGGCTTCGGCCAGTGCCTGCTCGTCGGGTTCGGCCTGGGCGGCATCGCCGGCCGACTGCAAGGGCTGCAGCTCAGCGGGCTCCCAGCGCTGCCAGTTGCGCAGGCGTTCGCGGGGAATGACATGCACCGGGCCGCTCTCACACATAGGTTTCGTCGTCCTTCGAGAGCAGGTTGATCTGACCAGCCTCGGCCAGACGGCGGGCAACGGCGAGCATCTTCTTCTGTTCGGCTTCCACCACCGACAGGCGTACCGGGCCCATCGCGTCGAGGTCTTCGGCCAGCATATCGGCGGCGCGCGACGACATATTGCGCAGGAAGCGCATGCGCAGATACTCCGGCGCACCCTTGAGGGCGAGCAGCAGACTCTCGTTTTCCACTTCTTTGAGCAGCAGCTGGATGCTGCGATCTTCGAGGTCGGCCAGATTCTCGAACACGAACATCTCGTCGACAATGCGCTGGGCCAGATCGGCGTCGCGCTCGCGCAAGGTTTCGATTACCGATTCTTCTTGCGCCGTGGGCATCATGTTGATGATCTCGGCAGCAGTGCGCACGCCGCCCAGGCGGCTGCGCTTGGTGCCTTCGCCGCTGAAGAGCTCGTTGAGCGTGTCGGTGAGTTCGTTGAGTGCGGCCGGCTGCACGCCGCCGAAAGTGGCGATGCGCATGACCACGTCGTGGCGCAGCCGCTCGGGGAGCATGGCCAGCGCCTCGGCGGCGCGCACCCGCTCGAGGTGCACCAGAATGGTGGCGATGATCTGCGGATGCTCGTCGCGTATCAGTTCGGCCACCGTGCCCGGGTCGAGCCAGTTGAGCGCATCCACGCCGCTGGCAGACTGCCCCTGATCGAGGATGTCTTCGATCACGCTGGCGGCGCGGTCAGGGCCCAGGGCGCGCGTGAGCACCGAACGCACGTAGTCGTCGGTGCCCAGGTTCACGGCAATGAACTGATCGGCTTCGTCGCGGAATTCCTCAAGCACGCGCGCCACTTCTTCGTGCGACACCTGCTTGAGGTTGGCCATGGTGGCCCCAACCTGCTGCACCTCGCGCGAACTCATGTGCTTGAGCACGTCGGCAGCGGCTTCTTCGCCCAGGCTCAAGAGCAGAATGGCGCAGCGGCGCAGAGCGTCGTTATCCATGCCGCTTCTCCTCGAGCCAGCCGCGCATGACCGCGGCCACCGCGCGGGGGTCTTTCTGCGCCAGGTTGCGGGCGGTTTCCAGGTTGTCGTCGTAGCGGCTTTGGCGGCGAACTCTTTGCGCCGCCTCGGCCTCGCGGCGCAGCTCCTCGGCCTCGGCGCGACGCTGATCGCGTTTGAGCTCGGCCTGGGCAGCACGGCGGCGCACGATGGGCCGCATCACCGCCAGCCAGATCAGCAACATGGCCACCAGCGCTACCAGACCATTGATGGCCGTTTGACCGAGCGTGACGATCTGCGGCTGCTGCCACCATTCCAGGCGCGGTTTGATGCTGCCGGCAAAAGCCTGGTTCACCACGCTTACCGTATCGCCGCGCTGGGGCGTATAGCCCATGGTCTGTTCCACCAGCTTCTTGAGCTCGGCCAGGTCTGCGTCGCTGAGCGGCGTGTGTTCGCCGTCTGCGTTGGGCAGATGGTTCACCACCACCGCCACCGACAAACGCTGAAGCTGCCCCACGGCATGCTGCAAGTGGGTAATGGTGCGATCCACCTCATAGTTGGTAGTGGTTTCGCGGCGCGCCCGGC
>JAJUJN010000276.1 GCA_029265335.1 Alcaligenaceae bacterium | reverse complement strand
TTTGCAACCCCAGAACGCGTAATATTCCTTGCCATCAATCGCCTCCACGGCAGCCGGTGCAGTGGTGCCAAACTGCAGCACCCAAGAGGACGACTCTGCCAGGGGGCTCATGACGCGCTTGTAATCTTCGGCAAGAGCAGGTTCGTTTTCAACCAACTGGGGCAGACGGACGTCGGCCTTGGTGGCAGTTTGGGCCTGCAAGCCGCCAGCTCCCGCGGTGAGGCCAAGGGCGAACAGCGAAAGTGAAAGTCGTTTAAACATATAACCTCCTGCAATTCAGTTTCGGCCAGTGTAGTGTCATGCGCTCGAACTGACTTCGAGCGAGCGAATTGATGCGGGCAAGCAAAAGACGGGCCCCCCGGCCACAAACAACGGGAGGCCCGATGGGCAGGGCTCAACGCCCCGCGGAATTCAGCTGGCCAGCTTGGCGGCTATCTCGGCCACATGCTTGCCTTGGTAACGCGCTCCTTCCAGCTCTACCTTGCTCGGTTGTCGAGAGCCGTCACCGGCGGCAATGGTAGACGCGCCATAAGGTGAGTTGCCCATGACTTCGTCGACCCCCATCTGGCCCTGGAAAGTGTAGGGCAGACCGACGATGATGAAGCCCAGATGCAACAACACGGGATGGAAGGTGAGAATCGTGGATTCTTGGCCGCCATGTTGCGTGGCGCTGGAAGCAAATACCGACCCTACCTTGCCTTTGAGGGCGCCGCTGGCCCACAGGCTGCCGGTTTGGTCGATGAAGTTCTTCATCTGCGCTGTCATGTTGCCGTAGCGCGTGCCGGTGCCGAAGATGATGGCATCGTACTGGGGCAATTCGTCGACTGTGGCGATAGGGGCGGGCTGATCGAGCTTGTAGCCCGATTGCTGAGCCACGTCGTGGGGCACGAGCTCGGGTACGCGTTTTACCACGGCGTCGGCGCCCGCTTCGCGCGCTCCTTCGGCAACGGCGTAAGCCATCTGTTCGATGTGACCGTACGAGGAGTAATAGAGAACCAGAACTTTTGCCATGCTTTGCTCCTACGTGTGAACGTTGGGCTGGTTGCTCGCGCTTCAGAATGAAGCGCGAGCCTTGGCGCCCCTAGTGGGGTGCGATCACTTTTCGCTCATGCCGGCAGCAGGCTCGGGCGCAGCGCCTGCGCGCACCGCGTCTTCGATGCGTTGGCCCACCTGGGGATCGATGTTCTTCCAGTATTGGAAGGCCCGCTCGAGCACCGGACTGCGAACGCCTCCGAGCAAGGCGCCGGCAACGGTTTCTACCAGTCGGTTGCGCTGCGCGTCGTCGAACACCTCACGGACCAGAGTGCCGGCCTGTCCGTAGTCGTCATCGTCGGCGCGCAAGGTGTAGGCCTCACGAACCATGTCGCCATCGGATTCCCAACCATCGTCGACGCGGCCGGTTTGGTCGGACCACGAGCGACCTTGGGAATTGGGTGCGTAGGTGGGCCGATTACCGGAATGTTCGTAAACCATGTGACCATCGAACATATAGGAATCCACTTCGACCTTGGGCTTGTTCACCGGCAGTTGGTGGAAGTTGGTGCCAATGCGATGCCGTTGCGCATCGTTATAGGCGAACGCCCGCCCCAGCAGCATTTTGTCGGGCGACAAGCCGATGCCGGGCACCACGTTGCCAGGCGAGAATGCCGCTTGCTCGATCTCGGCGAAGAAATTAGTGGGGTTGCGGTTGAGCGTCATGGTGCCCACTTTGATCAACGGATAATCGGCGTGTGGCCAGGTTTTGGTGAGATCAAAGGGGTTGTAGCGATAGGTTTTGGCATCTTCGTAGGGCATCACCTGCACCGAGAGAGTCCAGCTTGGGTGCTCGCCGCGTGCAATGGCATCGAAAAGATCGCGCCGGTGGTAGTCGGCGTCGCTGCCCGCCAGATCTTTGGCTTCGGCATTAGTGAGGCTTTGCATACCCTGATTGGTATGGAAGTGATACTTCACCCAAAAGCGCTCGCCGGCGCCATTCACCCACATATAGGTATGTGAGCCGTAGCCATTCATATGGCGCCAGGTGCGTGGCAGGCCACGATCTCCCATCAGGTAGGCCACTTGATGAGCGGTTTCGGGGTTGAGTGTCCAGAAATCCCACTGCATATGGTTGTCGCGCAGGCCGGAGTCGGGCAAACGACGCTGGCTCCGAATGAAGTGTGGAAACTTCATGGGGTCGCGAACAAAGAAAATCGGCGTGTGGTTGCCAACGAGGTCGTAATTGCCTTCGCTGGTATAGAACTTCAGTGCGAAGCCTCGGATATCGCGCCAGGTGTCGGGGCTGCCCGCCTCGCCGGCCACCGTGGAAAAGCGCGCGAGCATGTCGGTTTTTGCGCCCTTCTGGAACAGGGCGGCTTTGGTGTAGGCAGAGACATCTTCAGTGGTTTCGAATACCCCGAAGGCTCCGGAGCCCTTGGCGTGGGGAAGGCGCTCGGGCACCTTCTCGCGGTTGAAATGCGCCATTTGCTCAAGAAAATGCACATCGTGCAAGACGATGGGACCATTCGGGCCTACCGTGAGCGAATTGCGGTCGCTCACCGCTGGCGCACCCGCCCCGGTGGTGGATTTACGCCCAGCATCGTCGTTAGATTTCGTCATCGTGGTTCTCCTTCATGAATATCCAACCAAAGGCGTGCAGTCCGAGGCTGCTGCTGCGCCGTAAACATAACAGTACCCTAACGCGTAGTTTTCTAACAGCAGAGCACCGCTATACGGGATACCCGCAAAAACAAAAAACCCCGTAGCGCAATGAACTGCGCCCCAAAGGTTGGACTGGTGTCCAACCTTTGGGGCGCAGTTCACAACTATCGCTGACGGGGCTTGGAACGAGGCGGGTGATGGGTTTCGGGGTACGAAACTGCAGAGGCCAACTGGCGCCCAAATAGATAAAGCCCCGCTGTGCAAACGACACTGGCGGGGCTTACGGATGTGCTTCGTGTTGAACGAAGGCGCATAGCCTTGGCGTAAGCGGTGGGATTCGAACCCACGATGCAGTTTTAGCTACATACTCCCTTAGCAGGGGAGCCCCTTCAGCCTCTCGGGCACGCTTCCTGGCAACTGCGGAAACCGCAAATTATATCATAGTGGCTGCGCGTTTCGATCACGAATCGAGCGATTCGAGCGGCGGTGGCGGCTGATCGAGACCGAAGGCCTTGTGTAGCGCCCGCACGGCAAGCTCCATGTATTTGTCCTGGATAATGACCGAGGTTTTGATCTCGCTGGTGCTGATCATCTGAATGTTAATGCCTTCGTCGGCCAGAGTGCTGAACATGGTGGCGGCGATGCCTACGTGCGAGCGCATGCCGATGCCAACGATGGACACCTTGCAGACGTTGTCGTCGGTGATCACTTCGCGCGCTCCCACGGCGGGCAATACGGTGTTGCGAAGCACCTGCTGGGCCTTTTCGAAATCGGTACGCTGCACCGTGAAAGAGAAATCGGTGGTGCCGGCTACCGATTGGTTTTGCACGATGACGTCGACATCGATGTTGGCTTTGGCAATGGGTCCGAGAATCTGCGAAGCAATGCCGGGCTTGTCGGGCACGCCCAGCAGCGTGAGCTTGGATTCGTCGCGGCTGAATGCGATACCGGAGACGGAGGGAGTTTCCATTTTTTCGTCTTCCTCGAAAGTGATCAGTGTGCCGGCCTGCATTTCGGTTTGCAGCGAGCCGAGA
>JAJUJN010000375.1 GCA_029265335.1 Alcaligenaceae bacterium | reverse complement strand
GACACCTCGCCCGATTACCTTGGCTGCGCAGGATTCCGTCTTCGACGCCATGCTGGCCATGTTGCGTCACAACGTGCATCACCTGCCCGTGGTGCATCGCGGGCATGTGGTGGGGGTGGTGCAACTGGCTGATATCGTGCGCTTCGAGTCGCGCAGCAGCCTGGTGCTGGTGCGCAGTATTTTTCAGCGTGGAAGCACCAACGAGTTGCAGGATCTGTTGCCGGATCTGCGCGCTACCTTCGTGCGCATGGTGGCCGATCAGGCCACTGCCCACATGGTGGGCCAGGCGATGTCCAGCATCGGTCGAGCCTTTTGCCAGCGTCTGTGCGAATTGGCCGAACAGGAGCTTGGGCCGCCGCCGGTTCCTTACTGCTTTCTGGTGGCAGGTTCGCTGGCGCGCGACGAGCAGTTGATGGTCACTGATCAAGACAACGCCTTGGTGCTCGATGACGCCTACAACCCCACGGAGCATGGTGAGTACTTCGAGCAATTCGCGCATTTTGTGAGTGATGGTTTGGCGGCTTGCGGTTACCAGTACTGCAAGGGCGGCATCATGGCCACGAACCCGCGCTGGCGGCAGCCGCTGAGCGAATGGAAGCGCATGCTCACCGAATGGATTCATCGGCCCAACCCCGAAACCCTGCTGCATAGCAGCGTGTTCTTCGATCTCGACGGCACTCACGGGGAAACCGTAATGGTGGATGAGCTGCGCGACCTCATTGCCACCCGGGCGAGCCGCGATGGGGCGTTCTTGAGCGCGATGGCTGGTAATGCGCTCAATCGCACACCACCTCTGGGCGTGTTTCGCACCTTTGTCATGGAAAAAAGCGGCGAGCAGCGCAACATCATCAATCTGAAGGGGCGCGGCACGGCGCCCCTCGTAGACCTCATCCGGGTTCACGCGCTTACCTTGGGCACCACCGCGCAGAGTTCAATCGACCGTCTGCGCGCTCTGGAAGAAGAGCGGTTTTTGCCAGCTTCTACAGTGGAAAGCCTGCGTTATGCGTTTGAGTATCTCACCCTGGTCCGAATTCGCCACCAGGCCGAAGATATCGAAGCAGGGCGGGAACCCAATAATTATGTAGAACCCGATCGTTTCAGCGACACCGAGAGGCAGCACCTGAAAGACGCTTTCCAGATCCTCAGCAACGCCCAGAATTTTCTGCGTATCCGCTACCCGGCCCGCCCCCGGGGGTGGAAACCCCAATGATGGCTTTTGCGCGTCGTCGACGCACCGACTGGCCGAGCCGGTGGCAAGAACTCGGCAAGGTGGCGGTCGATGCCGCTCCTGCCCTGCAGCGCTATTACGACACACCTTTGCCCGACCCCACCACCGAGTTGGCGCAGGCCTCGCTGGTGGCGCTGGACCTGGAAACGACGGGGCTCGACGCGCGCCACGATGCCATCGTGAGTGTGGGTCTGCTGCCCTTCGACCTGCAACGCGTGCGTACCTCGCAGGCGCGTTATTGGGTGGTCAAGCCCGACACCGAGCTGGCCGCCGAATCGGTGACCTTTCACCATCTCACGCACAGCGATCTGGCAGAAGCTCCACCACTGTCTCACATCCTGGCGCAATTGCTCGATGCGCTGGCCGGCAAGGTGGCGGTGGTGCACTACCGGCCCATTGAACGTGAATTCCTCGACCGGGCGGCACGTCGCCTTCTCGGTGCGCCCTTGCGCTTCCCGGTGCTCGACACCATGCAGATCGAAGCCCGTGCGCAGCGCACTTCCACCAACCGGTTTCTGAATTGGGTGCGCGGTGACCGCCAGCTGTCGTTACGACTGGGCGATAGTCGCCGGCGCTACCATCTGCCTGCTTACCAGGCCCACCACGCACTCATGGATGCACTGGCCACGGCTGAGCTGCTGCAAGCGCAAGCCGCCCATCACGGCCTGGCAGAAAGAACGCTGGCATCGCTCTGGAGCTGAACCCCAAGCGCGGCCCTGGGCGGGCAGCTGCGCTGCGGGCCGCCGCCCGCTCGAGACTCGTGCGATGGGAACAACTACGTCGTTTTATCGCACGAATGCGCCCTCGGGCGCGGCGGCATAGATTGCCGCCAGCGCCCCAGCGTTCAGCGCGGCTCCGACATCAGTCCTTTCACGATGGCAAAACAACCGGCGAGCAAGACCAGCGTGAATGGCAAACCGGTGGATACCGCCATGGCCTGCAAGGCCACCAAGCCGCCGCCCAACAGCAGCACGATAGCGATCACGCCTTCGATCACGGCCCAGAACACCCGCTGGGGGGTGGGCGCGTTGATTTTGCCGCCGGCCGTGATGGTATCGATCACCAGCGACCCTGAGTCGGACGAGGTGATGAAGAAGACGACTACCAGCACGATTCCGATGAATGAAGTTATCGAAGCGAGCGGGAGGTCGGCCAGCATGGCAAACAGCTTGAGCTCCAGAGCGGCCTCTTGCACGTTGGTGATGCCGTCGTAGACGAAGCCAGAGATAGCCGTGCCCCCGAAGGCAGTCATCCAGAGTACCGAGACCAGCGTGGGCAAAAGCAGCACCGCCACCAGCAGCTGACGCACGGTACGGCCGCGGCTGACCCGAGCGATGAACATGCCGACGAAAGGTGACCAGCTGATCCACCACGCCCAGTAGAACGCCGTCCAGCCCTGACTGAAGTTGGTGTCGTCGCGACCAATAGGGTTGGCGAGTGCCGGCAAGTACTCAACATAGGCCACCAGATTGGTGAAGAAG
>JAJUJN010000206.1 GCA_029265335.1 Alcaligenaceae bacterium | reverse complement strand
GGCCGCCTGCGCCCCCGAGGGTGACACATAGGTAATCACGGGAATGGGCGACGCTAGAATCGCGCGGTTGATATCGCGCAGTGAAGTGACCAAACCGCCGGGCGTATCGAGCTGCAGAATCACCACCCGGGCGGAGCGCTCCTGCGCCGTAGCCAGGCTCTGCTCCAGATACTCCGTAGTGGCCGGCCCAATGGCGCCTTGCACATTGAGCACCAGGGCCAAGCCTGGGCGACCTTGGTCGCCGGCTTCGGTGGTGTCGGCGGTCTCGGCGGCGTTGGTATCCCCATCTGGGCCTGCCTCGGCATCGCCGTTGGACTCCGCGGCTGGAGGGTTGGCAGATTCTTCAGTCTGAGCCACCGCCGGTGGCGTGCTCAAAGCCAAGGACAGCAGGCAAAACAGCAGGAGCAGCAAGCGCAAGCCACAAGCCTGTGACAGCTCGACGGACCTGCGATTGGCGATTGAGGCATGCGTCACGACCACCTCCTGCAATGCAGCGATGAGCAAACGAGCTCGTACGGTTGAGCTTCTTGCAGTCTAACAAGGATGGTTGGTGAGGACGCGCTTCGTGGGTGCGAGGATTGAAACCAGACGTTGGTCGTGCGCCCTTCATTCCTCATCACCTCACACCACATGGCCGAAAACCCAGTCACCGAGGTTTCCCCAATAGCTTGAACTCGCCGCCTGGAATTAGTATGTGCGCATACATAATTTTCTTCAGGCTTATCGAGGTTCGTCCATGGCTCACGCTAAGCGCTCTTACGGCGCGTTTCTTCCTCGTGATCACACGGTGCATCCGCCACCGCTCACGCCGCAGCACCGTTTCACCATTCTGCGGTCTCCGCGCCAGCCGTTGATTCGGATCGATCCCAGCCTTTCCGATACCACGGGGCCGGTGTTCAACTCACACGATGTGGCGCCGGGCGATAACAATCTGCTCACCAATTACGCCACCAGTGGGCCGCCGATTGGCGAACGTATCGTGCTGCATGGTTATGTGCTCGACCAGCAGGGCAAGCCGGTGCCCAACGCTTTGGTTGAGATGTGGCAGGCGAATGCGGGCGGTCGTTACCGTCACCGAAATGATCCCTACAGCGTGGCTCCGCTCGACCCCAATTTCGGCGGCTGCGGGCGCGTGCTCACCGATCGTGACGGTCATTACGTGTTTCGAACCATCCGGCCGGGTGCGTATCCGGTGAAGTTGGGAGGTTTGGTTGATTGGCGGGCTGCTCATATTCATTTTTCGATTTCGGGCAGCGGCTGGGCGCAACGGCTGATCACTCAGATGTATTTCGAGGGCGATCCTCTCATTCAGAGTTGTCTGGTGGTGCAGGGCGTGCCGTCAGAGTCTCAGATCCGAGGGCTGATTGCACGGCAAGATCCCTCGGCTTTCATCATCAACGATAGTCGTGCTTATCGTTTCGACATCATTTTGCGCGGGCGGCATGCCACCTGGTTCGAGCCGCAGACTAGCCACGAGCAACTGGAGGAAACCCAATCATGATTCCACCTCTGGAGCTTCTTACCGAAACGGCTTCGCAAACGGCCGGGCCCTATGTGCATATTGGATTGTCGGCACAACAGGCGGGTTTTGATATTTATGAGAATACGATTCATAACCGGCTGGTGCAGCCCAACACCCTGGGCGAGCGTATCCGTGTTGAGGGGGTGATCTACGATGGTGCGGGCGTGCCGGTGCGCGATGCTTTGGTGGAGCTGTGGCAAGCCAACGCCGCTGGGCGTTATGCCCACCCGGCCGATGATCAGTCTGGCGATATTGACCCAACGTTTAGGGGTTATGGCCGTGCCTGTACCGATTTCGAGTCGGGCCTGTATACCTTTCACACGATCAAGCCGGGCAAAGTTCGCTGTGGGGCCGATCGCTGGTTTGCACCGCATCTCAATCTATGGATTGCCGCGCGTGGGGTAAACATCGGCCTGCACACGCGCATGTTCTTCAGCGACGAAGCTGAGGCCAATGCGGCAGACCCTGTGCTCAATGGTTTTGAATGGCGCAACCGGCAGCCCACACTCATTGGCCAGCGCAGCGAACAAAATGGCGAAGTGGTGTATCGCTTCGACATCCATCTGCAAGGGCCTCACGAAACCGTGTTTTTCGACGTTTAACGTAGGCAGCTCCCTTATGAATGCACCTGCCTGCCTGGGCCCCATCGCCACACCAACCACTCCCAGCTGGCGCCCCCCACCGGGCTGCTGGGACACCATCTTTCATGTGCTGGGGCCGCAGGAGCGTTACCCCTACGCACCGCAACGAAAGTACACGCCCCCAACGGCCACGCTCGATCAATACTTCGCCATGCTCAAGGTGCTCGGCATCGAGAATGGAATCGTTACCCACGCCAACACGCAGGGGCCAGACAACACGATCTATCTTGACGCCGTGGCGCAAGCGCCGGAGCGTCTTTTTGCCGTGGTAAAGGCAGGGGCGGATCTCACGCTGGAGGAGGCGCAACGCTGGCACCAACAAGGCGTACGCGGCGCGCGTTTTGCGTTTCATGGCATGAGCGGCGCCACGTTAGATCACGAGGCATTCGAGCACGTCACCCGGCTGCTGCCCGAGCTTGGTTGGTTCCTGCAATTGCATCTCGACGACGGGGTGTTGCCCGATTGGCTATCACGGCTGGAACAACTACCGGTGCCCGTGGTGCTGGATCACTTCGCTCGAATCGATCCTGCTCAGGGGCTGGATGGGGCTGGCACACGAGCGCTGCTCAAGGCTGCCCAGTTCTCTAATGTGTGGGTGAGGCTGTCGGGTTTTGAGCGCGTGTCACGCCAAGCTTACCCCTATCACGACTTGGCGCCGATTGTGCAGGCCCTTCATGAGTCGGCAGCCGACCGCCTCTTGTGGGGTACCGATTGGCCACACACGGGGCATTTCGATCCCCACCGCATGCCCGACGACGGATTGTTGCTGGAAGCTCTCGTGCAATGTCTACCCGATGAGGCCGCGTGCGTGCAAGTGCTTCGCACCAACCCCCGCCGCTTGCTGGGGCTGCCGCCATGGCAGGCGTGATATCAACCGGGCCAAAGCGCGGCCGCAACAAGGCCACAGAAAAGGCTGGTGCAGCTCCCGTGGCTACGAGCACCACTGAACGCGGCGATATCCACGAAATCTACGCCCGGCCTGGCTTTCAGCTGCGCCGGGCGTATCAGATTCTCATGAGCCTGGCCGAAGAGGAGTGTGCCCGCCTCGACCTCACTCCTCACCAGCAAACCTGCATCGGCGTGCTGGCGCGTTGCGGCGGCCTCGATCAGAACACCCTGGCTCGCGCCATGGGCATGGACCGCGCCACCATGGGCCAGCTTTTACGCCGCCTCGAATCGAAAGGGTGGATTGAGCGCAAGCCCGACATTCACGATTTGCGCCGCAAACTGGTGGTTCTCACTCAATCGGGGGCGGCGTTGGTGAGCCAGGCCGATGCGGTGGCCGAGCGGGTGGGCGAGCGTTTGCTCGAAGGTCTGACGCCGGAAGAAGCCGAAACCTGGTTGAAACTCACGAGCAAGCTCACCAAGGCGGGCGAGCCCTACTGCGGCACCGTGCTCCAGGCGCCAGAAGTGCAGCAGGCGAGGCGCGAGGGTTAACGCTGGGGCGAGCCGCTATATCGATTCGATCGCACGCGCACTACCATTCAAATCGCGATCATCTGCCGCACGCCATCACTGGCCATGGCGCTGCCGGCACCCTGGGCAACCACCGCGCCGCGCTCCAGCACGGCATAATGGTCGGCCAGCCCTTCGGCAAAATCGTAAAACTGTTCTACCAGCAGCACGGTCATGCCGTACTCGCGCACCAGGCGGCGCAGGGTGCGGCCGATGTCGCTGATGATCGACGGCTGAATCCCTTCGGTGGGCTCGTCGAGAATCAGCAAGGCGGGTTCGCTCATGAGGGCGCGCCCGATCGCCAGTTGCTGTTGCTGGCCCCCAGAGAGGTCTCCCCCGCGCCGCCCTCGCATATCGCGCAGAACCGGAAAGAGCGCATAGATGTGGTTGGGAATGCTACGTGGTGAGCGGCGCGAAGCGGCGCCAATCAAGAGGTTCTCTTCCACGGTGAGGCGGGGAAAAATCTCGCGGCCCTGAGGCACATACCCCAGCCCCGCTGCCACTCGCTTGTGCGGTGCGAGGTTCTGCAGGTTCTGGCCCTGCCAGCAGATGTCGCCGCACTGGACGGGCACCACACCCATCAGGCATTTGAGCAAGGTGGTTTTGCCCACGCCGTTGCGCCCCAGTAGCACAGTGAGCTCGCCCGAGGGCACCGTGAGGTCGACGCTGCGCAGGATATGGCTGCCGCCGTAATATTGGTTCAATCGACGGATTTCAAGCATTTTCAGCGCCCCAGGTAGGATTCGATCACGCGCTCGTCGCTCTGCACCTGGGCCAGCGTGCCTTCGGCGAGCACGCTGCCCTCGGCCACCTGGCGGCGCAAGGCATTGTTCAACCGCACGCCCTCTACCCGATTCTCGCGCAGGCCTTGCAGAAGTTCACGAGCGGTCTCGTCGCCGGTGGCGGCGCTGGCCACGACCGACTCGATGGCGGCACTGCGTGTGGCAAAGTCGCGGTGGGTGAGCCGGTCCATAATGTCCGTAGGCATGGCCTGGCCCGGCATAAGCACCAGTAAAAGTGCCAGCAACAGAAACAGACGG
>JAJUJN010000073.1 GCA_029265335.1 Alcaligenaceae bacterium | reverse complement strand
TGACGAAGCGGCTCCAGGGAGGAATGAGGTGAGATAGAGGGTGCACCGCTGATTGATGGCACTGTGGCCCCGCTTAGGTCCGAGAGATAAACCGCTTCGAGTGGCGACGGTCTCCCTGTTGCAGGCTCGACAGGTGCTTGTTCATCGTCAGTTGTAACGTGCAAACGCGAGCTGGCTCACTTCACTTCGGCCCAGTTGCGCTCGCGTTGCTGGGGCTCTCACTTGGTGGGGGCCGCTTCGTCGTGCATGTCTTTTCGGTCTTCACTTCGTAGGCGTTGCTTCGGCGCCCTCATGGCGCCGGCCCGGCTGGCGGTCCTTCAGACTGCCCTTGCTTCGCGCTTCGTTCGCGGCGGCGGGTGAGCGTGCCCTTGCTCACCGGTGGCGCTCCAGGGCTCGGACAGCATCCGCCGGATGTTCCGCGATCGGAGCGAGGGGCGTTCGGGTTCGAGGCTCTACAAACACGACGGGGCAGCGCTGGAGGGCTGCCCCGTTGGGGTGGTGCTGGCTGGGGCGACTTGTTTGGCGTGTCGCCTCAGGTTCCGCGTTGTTACGTGGTTATTTCGCGGGTGCTTCTTCTTTGCTGGCTAGTACGCCGCGGCGCATTTGGTCGAGTTCGATGGATTCGAAGAGGGCTTTGAAGTTGCCTTCGCCGAAGCCTTCGTTGCCTTTGCGCTGGATGATTTCGAAGAAGATGGGGCCAATGACGGTTTCAGTGAAGATCTGCAAAAGCAGGCCGCCGCCGGGTGCGCCGTCGAGCAGGATGCGGTTCTTGCGGAGGCGGTCGACGTCTTCGCCGTGGTTGGGGAGGCGTTTGTCGAGCAGCTCGTAGTAGGTGTCGGGGGTGTCGAGAAAGGTGACGCCCCGGGCGCGTAGTTGCTCGATGGTGTCGTAGATGTTGTTGGTGCCCAGCGCGAGGTGCTGGATGCCTTCACCGCCGTAGAGCTCGAGGTATTCCTGGATCTGGCCGCGTTCCTCGTTGCCTTCTTCGTTGATGGGGATGCGGATTTTGCCGCAGGGCGAGGTCATGGCCTTGGAGCGTACGCCGGTGACCTGACCTTCGATGTCGAAGTAGCGAATTTCGCGGAAGTTGAAGAGGCGCTCGTAGAACTCGGCCCATTCGTCCATGCGACCGCGATAGACGTTGTGCGTGAGGTGGTCGAGGTCTACCAGGCCCACCCCTTGGTGATGGACGTCTTCGCGCGCGTTGGCGTTATCGAGGGGGACGAAGTCGACGTCGTAGATGCTGATGTCGCCGATACCACCGGAGGGGTTCTTGCCTTGCCAACGGTCAACCAGATAAATCAGGGAGTCGCCGATGCCCTTGATGGCCGGGATGTTGAGCTCCATGGGGCCGCTGGCGCTGTCGTAGCCCCAGGCGCCGAGTTCGATGGCGCGTTTGTAGGCTTTGGCGGCATCGTCGACACGGAAGGCGATGGCGCAGATGGACGGGCCGTGCAGGCGTGCGAAGCGCTGAGCGAAGGAGTCGGGCTCAGCGTTGATGATGAAGTTGATGTCGCCCTGGCGATAGAGGGTGACGTTCTTGTGACGGTGACGGGCAATTGCCTTGAAGCCCAGGCTTTCGAAGAGTTTGCCAAGCGCGGCGGGATCCGGCGCGGCATATTCCACGAACTCAAAACCGGCGGTGCCCATGGGGTTGTCCCAGGGTTCGAACTTTTCAACGTTCTGCATTTTGGGTCTCCAGATGAGTGCAGGATGACGGCCGTTGCCGAGAGATCAATATTTTAGGCGTTTTCACGTGGTGAAACATTGCGAACAGTGCTACGTAATCGATGGCTGAAGCAATAAAATCAGGATAAATCTATTGATAGGAGCATGAAATGTCAGAAATAGAGCTGGATCGGATCGACCACCGCATTCTGGCTGAGTTGCAGCGCGATGGGCGCTTGAGCAATCAAGAGCTGGCCGAGCGTGTGGCGCTTACGCCGAGCCCGTGTTTGCGGCGGGTGCGACGCCTGGAGCGCATGGGGGTGATTCGTCAATATGTGGCGCTGGTAGACCCCGCCAAGGTGGGGCTGGGCTTGAGCGCTTATATCGAGGTGCGCTTGCAGAAGCATTCGGGCGGCGATCACCGTCCCATCGAAGATTTTGCGCGCCATGTGGAGCTTTGGCCAGAGGTGGTTGCCTGCTACGCCACTACGGGTGACATGGATTACCTCATGCGCATTCAGGTGCGCGATCTGGCGCATTTCTCCCGTTTCGCCATGGACACCCTCATGCAGCACCCAGCGGTGGTAGATATGCATTCCAGCTTTGTGCTGAAAACCATCAAGGAGACCACCGCGTTCGACGTCACCTAGTGTTGCGCGGGAGTCGCGCCTTGGGTGCGGAAATGTGCCGCCTTGCTTCTACGGTTAGAATGGCCGTTTTGTTGTGACTCCGCTGATTCCATGCCCAACCCCACAGCATCCAGCCAACCGGCGCTAGCCTTCGAACAGGTGGCGCTCGGCTATGGCGAGAAGCCGTTGCTGCACGATATCTCTCTCTCGGTAGGCCCCGGGCAGGTGGTCACTCTGCTGGGCGGTTCCGGGTCGGGCAAAACCACAATATTGCGTGGCGCCACGGGTCAGTTGGCGCCTATGGCAGGTCGGGTGTCGATATTTGGCGAGAACCTCGCCAACGTGGGCGCCAACCGGCTGCGTCAATTGCGGCAGCGCATGGGCGTGTTGTTTCAGCAAGGGGCCTTGTTCACTGACCTCACCGTATTCGTGAACGTTGCCTTTCCGTTGCGTGAGCACACCAAGCTCGGCGAGGCCGAGCTCACCCAGCGGGTGCTCGATCGGCTGGAGGCAGTCGGTCTACGCACCGCGGCCCATCTGCGAACCAGCGAAATCTCTGGCGGCATGGCTCGTCGAGTGGCGTTGGCGCGCGCAGTGGTGCTCAATCCCGAGCTAGTGCTTTACGATGAGCCATTTGCCGGGCTCGACCCCATTGCCATGGGTGTTGCGGCCCGACTCATTCGAAACCTGTCCGACGAGCTCGGTTGTGCGTCATTGCTGATTACACACGATGTGCCCGAATCTTTTCAGATTTCCGATCACGTCGTGTTGATTGGGCAAGGGCATTGCAAGGCGGCCGGCACTCCCGACGAGCTCCGCGCCAGCACCGATCCTTATGTGCGGCAATTCATCGACGGTGCTCCCGACGGCCCGGTAGCCTTCCATTACCCGCAGTCCGAGGCCTTCGACCGCTGGTTGGCGAAGCGCGGCGGCAGTAACGGAGGTGCGCCATGAGCCGGGCGTTGAGTTTCATTGCAAATTGCGGCGGCGCCGGGCGGCGGGCGCTGTATACGCTAGGTCTTTGTACGCGGTTCTTCCTGGCCATCCTGATGCGCAGCGGCATTGTGTTGCGCCGTCCCCGGTTGCTCTGGCAGCAGGTTTTCTTTCTGGGTAATCACTCGCTGCTGATCATTGCCGTGTCGGGCTTGTTCGTGGGCTTTGTGCTCGGCCTGCAGGGTTATTACACGCTCAGCAACTATGGTTCCGAAGAAGCTTTGGGCGTGCTGGTGGCTCTCGCTTTGGTGCGAGAGCTGGGCCCGGTGGTCACCGCTCTGCTGTTTGCCGGCCGCGCAGGTACTTCGCTCACTGCCGAAATCGGTCTGATGAAGGCCGGCGAGCAAATTGCAGCCATGGAAGTGATGGCAGTGGATCCCATCCGGCGTGTGGTCGTGCCCAGGTTCTGGGGCGGCGTCATCGCCATGCCCATACTGGCCGCCGTTTTCTCCATGGTGGGGGTGATGGGCGGCTGGGTGGTCGGTGTTCAGATGATCGGGGTAGACGCCGGTTCTTTCTGGGCCCAAATGCAGGCCGGAGTTGATGTTTTTGCTGATGTGCTGAACGGCGTCATCAAGAGTGTGGTGTTCGGCTTCGCCGTTACGCTCATTGCGCTATACAGCGGGTGGCAAGCTCGTGCCACGCCGGAGGGGGTGGCGCGGGCCACCACACAAACCGTAGTGGTTGGCTCTCTGGTGGTGCTAGCGCTCGATTTCGTGCTCACCGCTCTCATGTTCAGCTAGCTCCCCCACCGTCAAATATTGGAATATCGCCATGTCGCAAACCAAAGTCGATTTCTGGGTTGGTCTTTTTGTCTTGCTCGGCATAGTCGCGCTGGTCTTCCTTGCGTTGCGCGCCGGCAATCTGGCCAGCTTCGCCTGGGGGCCCACCTACACGGTTGAGGCCAACTTTCACAATATCGGGGGCCTCAAGACCCGTGCTGCGGTGAAGAGCGCAGGCGTGGTGGTGGGCCGGGTCGAAAGCATAGGTCTCAACCCCCAAACCTACGAGGCGGTGGTGCGGCTCAAGCTCGACGAAGGCTATGAGTTCCCGGTGGATTCCTCGGTGGCCATTCTCACTTCGGGCTTGCTGGGCGAGCAGTATCTGGGTATTGAACCCGGCGCTGAAGACCGCATGCTGGCCAATGGCGACGTCATCACCTACACGCAGAGCGCCATCGTGCTCGAAAACCTTATCAGCCAGTTCCTCTACAGCATGGCTAGCGACCGTGGTTCGGCTGATTCCTCTTCCACCTCAGAAGGCGTCTCGCCATGAGCTCCATCTCCTTTCGTTGTCTGATGCCTCTGGCAGCCGCTGCTTTGGCCGCGGGTTGCGCCACGGTGCCCGGTGAGCCCGATCCACGCGACCCATTTGAATCGGTCAACCGCTCCGTCTACAAAATGAACATGGCGGTGGACGAACACGTCTTCGAGCCAGTGGCCACCGCCTATCGCGATATCGTGCCGCCGCCCGTGCGCAGCTGTGTGCACAACATGTTCGCCAACATGCGGGATATCTGGTCGGCCGCCAACAGTTTCCTGCAGGCCCGTATGCCGGAAGGCATCAACACCACGGGCCGCGTGCTCATGAACAGCACGCTGGGCGTATTCGGATGTTTCGACCGGGCGTCGGAAGTGGGCGTGGCCCGCGTGCAAAACGATTTCGGCACGACCCTGGGCGTTTGGGGGTTTGGGCAGGGGCCCTATTTGGTGTTGCCGTTCCTGGGGCCGAGCACGGTGCGCGATGGCGTTGGCATGATCGCCGACTTCCAGGGCAACGTGATCGGGTATCACGACAACGTGCGGCTGCGTAACACCCTGCGGGGCATCAGCTTGGTCGATCAGCGCGCGCAGTTGATCGGTGCGGTGGATATGGTGAACAAGCTCGCTCTCGATCCCTATTCGTTTGTGCGCGACGCCTATTTGCAGCGCCGCGAGCAGCGGGTACGCGGCTTTTACGCCGATCCGGATCTGCCAGATTACTCGTTGCCCGATTACGACGATCCAGAAGCGCCCGACTACGACGATCCGGCCTTGCCCGACTACGACGATCCGGAGGCTCCTGATTACGATGATCCGGCAGAGGCGGCCTCGTCAGCCGATTCTCAGGCGTCGGCAAGGTCGGCCGACGAAGTGCCGCTGCCGATGTTGGCGCGCTGATCGGTTGAGTGCGGAACTGCCGGCTCGTCGATGCAGTCTCAAGCTATTGTCGCCGGGTATTGTCGGTCACTGAATTCAGGAGTTTGCATGTCTCGAACCCTTCGCTGGACTACCAACGTGATGATGCCCGCCGCTCGGCGGCGGGTGCTGTTCGCCATGGCTGGGCTCGGCCTTTTGCTGGCCGCACAGGGCGCGCCGCAAATGGCGCGGGCTGCCGAAACACCCAACCCGCAGGCCGAACCCCAGGTTTTTGTGGAGCAAGTGGCGAACCAGGCGCTCGAGGTGCTCAAAAGCGACCCCAAATTGCGCGAGGCCGACCCCGAGCGCATCAACGAGGTGATCGATGAATACCTCATGCCGTATGTGAACTTCGAAAAGACCACACGGCTCGCTACCGGTCGTTACTGGCGCGAGGCTTCGCCCGAGCAGCGCGCAGCCCTGGTCGACGCTTTCCGCGGCACGCTGCTGCAAACCTATCGTGGAGCTTTCCGCGAAATCGACGACAGCCTGTCGTTCACCATGCTGCCGTTCCGCGGTGACCCCAATGCCGACGACGTGGTCGTGCGCACTCGGGTCACCCAATCGGGCATCGAGCCGGCCGCTGTCGATTACCGTCTCGAGCGCACGCCTGAAGGTTGGCGGGTGTACGATCTCAGCGTGGAAGGTATCTGGTTGATTCAGAACTATCGCAACCAGTTCGCCACCGAAATTCAACGTTCTGGCATCGACGGCCTCATTCGCGAGCTCCAGGCCCGAAACTGATCCGTCGTGGGGTGCTGCCGGCGTCTCGCTGTCTATGCCCAGACAGGGCAAGGTTTGCGGCAGCGCCTATAATGGAAGGCTTGGCACTATCAGGCCCTCCTTTCTTATGTCCGCGGTTTCCATTCAAAATCTCAGCAAAATCTATCCCGAGCCGGTTGGCCTGCTCGGGCGCCTGCGTGGTCGTCGTCCCGGCCCGGGCTTTCAGGCGCTCGACAACGTCAGTCTCACCATTGAGCACGGCGAGTTTTTCGGTTTGCTGGGGCCCAATGGCGCGGGCAAAACCACACTGATATCGGTGTTGGCCGGCCTCGCTCACGCCACTTCCGGGCGTGTGTCGGTGTGCGGCTACGACGTTCAGGCGCAATACGCCCTGGCCCGCCGCTCGTTGGGTGTCGTGCCGCAGGAACTGGTTTTTGACCCCTTTTTTACGGTGCGCGAAACCTTGCGCCTGCAATCGGGTTACTACGGCCTGCGCCGCAACGACGACTGGATCGACGAAATCCTGGCCAATCTGGGCTTGTCCGACAAGGCCGATTCCAATATGCGTGCGCTGTCGGGCGGCATGAAACGACGGGTGCTGGTGGCGCAAGCTCTGGTGCACCGTCCGCCCGTGATCGTGCTCGACGAACCTACCGCGGGTGTCGACGTCGACCTTCGGCGATCGCTCTGGGAGTTCATTGCGCGGCTCAACAATCAAGGGCACACGGTGTTGCTCACTACGCATTATCTCGAAGAGGCCGAGGCGCTTTGCGGCCGAATCGCCATGCTCAAGAGCGGGCGCATCATCGCTCTCGATGAAACCGCCCATCTGGTGGAGCAAGTGGGCGGGGAAGACCTCGAAGAAGCTTTCGTGCGCATCATGGAAAACGAAGCGCGCAAGCGTGAGGAAGCCATATGACCAAACCTATCTTGCAACCGAATTTGCGGGGCGGTAGTGGCTTTCCTACGTTGTTCTATAAAGAACTGCTGCGCTTCTACAAGGTGTCGTTCCAAACGGTGGCTGCCCCGGTGGTTACCGCCTTGCTCTACCTCATGGTGTTCTCACATGTGTTGAGCGATCACGTGCGCGTTTACGATGCCATTCCCTATGTGGCGTTTCTCGTGCCCGGTCTCATCATGATGAGCATGTTGCAGAACTCTTTCTCCAACTCCTCATCGTCGCTCATCCAGAGTCGAGTCACGGGCAATCTGGTGTTCGTGCTTTTGCCACCACTCTCGCATTTCGAGATTTACTCCGCCTACGTGCTCGCTTCGGTGGTGCGGGGCCTGGTGGTGGGCCTGGGCGTGTGGTTGGTCACACTGTTCTTTTCTGAGCCTTATCTGGCCCAGCCGCTTTGGATGCTCGTTTTTGCCGCACTCTCGTGCATGGCCATGGCCACCATGGGCGTTGTGGCGGGTATCTGGGCCGAAAAATTCGACCAGATCGCGGCCTTCCAGAATTTTCTGATCATGCCGGCCACGTTCTTGTCCGGCGTGTTCTATTCCATCAACTCACTGCCGCCTTTCTGGCAAGCGGTGTCGCACTGGAACCCGGTGTTCTACGCCATCGATGGCTTCCGCTATGGCTTTTTTGGCATGTCGGATGTCTCGCCCTGGCAGAGTCTCGCCGTTGTGGGCGGGGTTTGCATCGTGCTGGCCCTCTTGGCACTGCGACTCCTCGCCAGCGGCTACAAACTGAGGAGCTGATTCCATGGATACTCTGCCCACCCCCGAAAAAGTGCGTGAATACATTGCTGCCGGCTTGCCTTGCGAGCACGTGGCGGTCGAGGGCGACGGACATCACTTCGAAGCCATCATTGTCTCGCCGTCGTTCGAGGGCAAACGTCCTGTGGCCCGCCATCAATTGGTGTATGCCGCGCTCGGCGACCGCATGCGTGCCGAAATTCACGCGCTTTCCATGCAAACCCTAACCCCTGAGGAGTGGGCGAACCGGGCTGGCTGAACTCGCTGCTCGCTGCCACATCATGGACAAGCTCAAGATCTCCGGCGGTACCTCCCTGCAGGGTAGCGTGCGCATTTCGGGCGCCAAGAATGCTGCATTGCCCATTCTTTGCGCCAGCCTGCTCACGGGCGATACCTTGCGGCTCGAAAACGTACCCGATCTCAACGACATCGCTACCATGCTCAAGTTGCTGCGACAACTGGGGGTGACGATCGTTGGCAGCCCCGGCGAGCATGAGCTTTGCCTGCGTGCTCATCAGGTGGATTCGCTCGAGGCTCCCTACGAGCTGGTAAAAACCATGCGTGCCTCCATTCTCGTGCTGGGGCCGCTGCTTGCCCGCTTCGGCGAGGCGCGCGTCAGCCTGCCCGGTGGCTGCGCCATCGGGCAAAGACCGGTCGACCAGCACATCAAGGGGCTGGCGGCACTGGGCGCCGACATTCGTATCGAGCATGGCTTTGTAGTGGCTCGGGCCGACAAACTTCGTGGCGCCGAAGTGCGTACCGATAT
>JAJUJN010000031.1 GCA_029265335.1 Alcaligenaceae bacterium | reverse complement strand
TGCAACAGCTCACGGGCGAGGTGTTTCTGACCCACTATCAGGCCATGCAAACGCTGGCCCCCGAGAGCCTCGGCTAGCCGTAGGCAGCAATCTTTCACCTACGGCACGCGGTCAATCGTCGTCGAGCTCGATACCGAGGCGACGGGCACGGCGGCGCCACATTTGCCGCGCCAGCTCCTGCATATCGGCCACGCGATCACCTTCGTCGAGAATTTCGATGCCCAGGAGCGTTTCCACGACGTCTTCCAGCGACACCAAACCTTTCGTGTCGCCATACTCACCCACCACCAAGGCAATATGTTGCCTCTCGGTGAGCAGAGTTTCGAGCAGACGAGATAGCTTCATGGTGAAGGGCACGGCGAGGATCTCGCGACGCCATTCGCGAACCGGGTGGTCGCCCTTGCCTTCGTTGCGCGCCACCAATAGATCTTCGAGCAGCACGAATCCGGTGATGGTGTCGAGATCTTCTTCGAAGATGGGCATGCGCGAGAATGTGGCTTTGCCTCGCGTTTCCAGTGCTTCCGCCACGGTAAGATCTTGCTGGAGGGCTGCAATCACCACTCGCGGCGTCATGATCGACTCGGTATTCACCTCGCGAAACAGCAACAGATTGCGGATAATCTTCGACTCGCGATCGTCGAGATGACCGAGTTCCTGACCGACATCTGCCAGAGCCACGAACTCTGCCCGGCTGAACTCGGCCTCTTTGCGGTTACCGGTAAGCCATTTCGTGACTTTTTCGGACACCACGATCAGGGGGTACATGAGTCGTATCAGCCATTTCACGTACCATGCCGTAAAACCCGAGAGCTCCCGCCAATACCGTGTGCCGAGGGTTTTGGGCACGATTTCGGATAAGAACAGGATGAGAAGAGTCATCACAGCCGAAAACACGCCGAACCAGGCATCGCCGAATACCACGGTGGCTTTGGCGCCGGCCCCGATGGCGCCCAAAGTATGCGCTATGGTGTTAACCGTAAGAATCGCCGCCAAGGCCTGATCGATGTTGTCTTCTTTCAGGCGTTTGAGTTGGGCGCCGCGCTCCGGCCGATGTTCTCGCATACCCGCAATGTATGAGGGTGTGAGGCTCAGCAGTACCGACTCGGAAATGGAACACAGAAACGAGAACAGAAGCGCCAGCAACACATACGTGATCAGCCAGAATATGTCGCTGCCCGACACTCCTGCGGCGTCGGCACCAGCGTTGGCCAGCGCCGCGTTGAGGGTCAGTAAAAAGGATTCCATGAGCTCACATACCAGTGACGGGAAGCGCCAGCATAGCATCGCGATCCAGGCCTCCTCGGCGAGGCGAGTCGCCGCCGGCATACGCGGCATCACGGCCATTGAATACGTGCTGGTGATTCTCTTGATTGTGGGCGCCGTGGGGCTGGGGGTGGCGCACTATACCGACAGTTTTCCGCAATTCTGGGATCGTGCCAGCGAGCAGGTAAGCTCTGCCGACCCTTGGCCCGGCACCGGTAGCGACCCTGGTAGCGGGCCCGGCTCGGGCGATGACGACGACGGCAACCAATACGATGCCGATTTTGTGTTTACCTACAACATTCCCTATTACTGGGGCACGGTGTACACCAACTGGTTCCCCCGCCCCTCGGGCATTCCGGCGGACGCATGGAATGAGCAACCTTATACGCTCACCAGTACGGGTGATGCGGTAGTCACCTCCGGCAACCCGCCAAACATGGGCTGGAACGGCGTGCAATTGCAATTCACGACCCCGCCCCCCGGACACGCCATCGAGATCTACCTCACCATCGGCGGATACACCGTGCTGTATGCGTTCAAACGCATGGTGAAACCCTGACACCGACCGCGCTGCCTGACGACGGTGGCAAGCGAGCCTGGACCAAAGGAGACTGGACGTGGGGTGGGAATGCGCCGCGGAACCTCCCTGAGCAGGAGCGGGCAAGAGAACTAAAGAAGAAATGTGGGGTGGCTGATGGGACTCGAACCCACGACAACCGGAATCACAATCCGGGACTCTACCAACTGAGCTACAGCCACCGTAGTGCACACCCGAGCGGGCGGCAGAGACCAGCATCATAGCACAATCCGTGCAAACGGCTGGCCCGCCCTACACGATTCGAACGTGTGACCGCTCGCTTAGAAGGCGAGTGCTCTATCCAGCTGAGCTAAGGGCGGAATCGTTGCATGGGCTCGGCCCACGCAACGAAGCGCTCGCAGTTTACCAAAACCCTTGGACTCAGCGGGTGACGGGCTGACCGGGCGTGGTTTGGCCCGGGGCCGAAGGACTGGGTGTGGTGCCCATCTGCTCGCGCGCCCTCATGCGCTCATATTCGGAAACGGGGATAGGCTCACCCTTCTCGACGATGCGCAATTCGCGGAACACGCCGCCGCCTTCCACACTACCCCTCACCCGGGTTTCGTCGGATTTGTGCAGGGCCAGACACAGTGCGCGGCGCTCCTCGGGCAGACGATCGCAGCGCTGCAGGGCGTTGGCCTGCTTTTCGGCCGCCGATGGCGTAGTGAGTTGGTTGTTGCGGCTGGCTTGCAAAGCCGCACCTGCTTCCCGCAGACACGCCTGACGGCTCTCGGCGTTGCTGATGCGCTGGCATTCCGCACGCTCGGCATGGTAGCGCTCGGTGGGTGTTTGCGCCGCTGCCAGACCCGGCAGACCCATCGCCACGACAGACGCTACTGCCGCTGCGCCCATGCGCCATTTGCCAACGACGCCGTTCGATAAAGCTTGATTCTCAGCACTGTTGTGGGGTGTAAACATCGTGTTTCTCCTGTTAGCGAAAGACATCGCTGATCACATCAGCGATCACCTGCGTTGCCGTAACCACCAAGAGCAAGTCGGAGCCTGCTCGTATCCAGTCGTATCCCGCGTAGTGCGGCAAGTGCGCCAGCATTCCCCGAGGAAGCGTTTGCTTGGCGATGCCCGGAGGCAAGGGCTTGCCGCGCGCCAGATTCTTCTGGATGCCTGGTGGCAGAGCCCGCATATTGACCAGGCCAGACTCCCGGGCCCAGCGACGCGCCTCTGCACGCGTGATACCTGCCAGCAACAAATCCACCAGCGCATCGCCGCTGGGGTTGCGCATCCGGCGCTCGGCATACCAGGACGAGTGTCTATGCCGATGGTGATACTGGGCATCCCGGTGTGATCGGTGATATTCGGCATCCCGGTCAGAGCGATGGCGCTCAGCGCTTGGGTGGGAATGGTGACCCCTATGATGCGCCGACCCCTTCCCGTGCCCGTGAGAAAACGCCCCCTTGCCTTGAGCATGTGGCGGTGGACCTTTCCCTTGCGCGTGAGGAGGGGGAGCGCTCAGCGCTGGCGCCATGGCCAGCATCGCGCTTGCCAAAAAAAGCACACTCCAGCCCCAACGGAGCTTTCTCAATCTGGATTGAGAAACCGCGACGGCGAATGTACCTCGAACGGACGAATCCACGGCAACCAACCTTTTCACACTTTGACTTTGTACCTGCATCTTAGCAAGTTGGCGCCGCTACCTGTATGTCAGACCATGCTGACAATCACGTGGGAATTCACCACCATGGCAAGTGCGTTACAATGCGTTCCCATCGGGGCGTAGCGCAGCCTGGTAGCGCATCTGCTTTGGGAGCAGAGGGTCGCGAGTTCGAATCCCGCCGCCCCGACCAATCACATCAAAGGGTTAGCAGCCAAGTGCCGCTAGCCCTTTTCTATTTTCAGGCGCCCAACCCTCCCTTACCCGTGTAAGCTTTTACATTCACATAAAAAACGGGGCTCAAGACAGCCACCGGAGGGGAGGATTATATGCGCATAGGGATCCCGCTGGAAACACGGGCGGGCGAGACACGCGTAGCGGCAACGCCTGAAACGATCAAAAAGTATGTGGCTGGCGGCCACGAAGTTCTCGTGGAACGTAGTGCCGGAACTCACGCCAGCTATACCGACGATGCTTATTCTGCCGCGGGTGCAACCCTGGCAGACCGCACCGCCGTGTTCGGCGCGCAAGTGGTTCTCAAGGTGCGCAGCCCCACTCCAGAAGAGTTGGCGCTGATGACGCCCGATACGGTTCTGGTGGGCATGCTCGACCCATTCGATCTCGAGGGCTTGCAGCGCTTGGCCAGCAGCGGCCTTACGGCGTTTGCACTCGAAGCCGCGCCTCGAATCACACGCGCGCAGAGCCTCGACGTGTTGTCGTCGCAGGCCAATATCGCCGGCTACAAGTCGATCTTGTTGGCCGCGCAGTATTACGGTCGTTTCATACCGATGCTCATGACCGCTGCCGGCACGGTGAAAGCGGCTCGGGTGGTGGTGTTGGGAGCGGGGGTGGCAGGCTTGCAGGCCATTGCCACCGCAAAACGCTTGGGTGCCGTGGTGGAAGCGTCCGACGTACGCCCCGCAGCCCGCGAGCAGGTGGAATCGCTGGGCGCCAAATTCATCGACGTGCCGTTCGAAACCGACGAAGAGCGCGAGATTGCCGAAGGCGTTGGTGGCTATGCCCGCCCCATGCCCGAGAGCTGGATGCAGCGCCAGGCCCAAAAAGTGGCCGAGCGCTGCCGCCAGGCCGACATTGTGATTACCACCGCACTGATTCCGGGCCGACCCGCCCCCGTTCTGGTGTCGCAAGAAACCGTGGAAGGGATGCGGCCAGGTTCGGTTCTGGTCGACCTGGCCATCGAGCGCGGCGGCAATTGCCCGCTGTCGAAAGCCGACGAGGTGGTCAAGCACAACGAAGTGACGATCGTGGCGCCCAGCAACCTGCCGGCCATGCTGGCGAGCGACGCGTCGGCGCTCTACGCGCGCAACTTGCTCGACTTCATGAAGTTGATCACCACCCAAGAAGGTGCGCTGGAAATCCGGCGTGATGACGAAATCGTTGCTGCCTGCCTCATGTGCGAAGGCGGCACCCTACTGCGTGAGAATTAAAAATGGAAGTCATCGACCCCATCATCATCAATCTCATCATCTTCGTGCTTGCCATTTATGTGGGTTACCACGTTGTGTGGAATGTCACTCCCGCGCTGCACACGCCGCTCATGGCCGTCACCAACGCCATCTCGGCCATTGTCATTGTGGGGGCCATGCTCGCGGCAGCCTTAACCACAGGCGCACTCGCAAAATTCATGGGCGTCATCGCCGTTGCCTTGGCCGCGGTCAATGTGTTTGGCGGTTTTTTGGTCACCAAACGCATGCTGGAGATGTTCAAGAAGAAAGACAGAAAAGCGAAGTCGGGCGGCTGAACCTGACGCACGGAGAGACATAAAAATGCTTTCGTTGAATGTAGTGACCTTGCTGTACCTGGTTGCGTCGGTGTGCTTCATCCAGGCCTTGAAGGGCCTTTCGCATCCCACCACATCACGTGCAGGTAACGTGTTCGGCATGGTGGGGATGGCCATCGCGGTCATCACAACTGCGGGCTTGATTGTTTCGTTGTCGGAAATCATGCCCGACGTAAGCGTTGGCGCAGGGCTCGCATGGGTTTTGGTTGGGCTGCTGATTGGCGGCACGATCGGCACCCTGATGGCCAAGCGCGTTGAAATGACCAAGATGCCCGAGCTGGTGGCCTTCATGCACAGCATGATCGGCCTGGCCGCGGTGTGTATTGCGGTGGCCATCGTGGCCGAGCCTCACGCTTTTGGCATTGTGCCGGCGGCCGGCATGCGCCTTCCTGCGGGCAACCTGGTCGAGCTCTTTATTGGCACCTTTGTGGGCGCAATTACCTTTTCAGGCTCGGTCATTGCCTTTGGCAAGTTGTCGGGCAAGTACAAGTTCCGCTTGTTTCAGGGTGCGCCAGTGGTATTTACCGGTCAGCATCTGCTGAACTTGCTGCTGGCTTTGGTGATGATCGCTTGCGGTATCTGGTTTGTGCTCACCCAAGCCTGGACGCCTTTTGTGTTGATGGCGCTCCTCGCCTTTGTGCTGGGCGTACTGATCATCATCCCGATTGGTGGGGCTGATATGCCGGTGGTGGTATCCATGCTCAACAGCTACTCGGGCTGGGCGGCGGCGGGCATCGGCTTTTCGCTGAACAACCCCATGCTGATCATTGCCGGTTCGCTGGTGGGCTCGAGCGGTGCCATCCTTTCATACATCATGTGCAAGGCCATGAACCGGTCGTTCTTCAACGTCATTCTGGGTGGCTTTGGCGGCGAAACCTCCAGCGGTGCGGGAGCCGACGCCGGCGATCGTACGGTGAAATCCGGTAGCGCAGACGATGCGTCGTTTCTGTTGGGCAATGCCGAAACAGTCATCATTGTTCCCGGCTATGGGCTGGCCGTTGCGCGAGCGCAGCACGCCTTGAAAGAGCTGACCGAAAAGCTGGTGGACACTGGCGTCACGGTGAAATACGCCATCCACCCGGTGGCCGGGCGTATGCCAGGGCACATGAATGTGCTGCTGGCTGAAGCGGAGGTGCCGTACGACCAGGTGTTTGAAATGGACGATATCAACGCAGAGTTCAGCCAAACCGACGTGGTGCTGGTGCTGGGCGCCAACGACGTGGTGAACCCGGCAGCCAACGACCCTAAATCACCGATTGCAGGCATGCCGATATTGGAGGCCTATAAGGCGCGCACCGTGATTGTGAACAAGCGTTCGATGGCTTCCGGATACGCAGGCCTGGATAACGAGCTGTTTTACATGGATAAAACAATGATGGTGTTTGGGGATGCCAAGAAAGTGGTAGAGGAGATGGTAAAGGCGATTTAATAACGTTTTTGCCAACTGCTCCGCTGGGGCTCTTTCGTCGCCGAAGGCCCCCACCTGCCCTGAAAAACCCAATGATGTGCCCTCCCGCGCCGGCGCCTGTCTGCTTTTCACCACTTTGTAGGAATGTCCTGACATCTTTCTGAAAAGGTCGGTGGCAATATGTCATCGCTGCGGCACAGCTGCAGATTGCGAACCGAACAGGGAGTGGTCATGGGCTACATACTCTTGTGGTTGATCGGGATACCCATCCCCATTCTGATTCTGCTCGCCTTGCTGTTTTAGCGGCGGGCGCCAACTTCTGAATCCTGTAGATTGGCGTGGTGTAGGAGGTGTTATGCAGAACGAGCAAATGACAGCCGCCCATGTGCCGCCAGCGGCTCGGGTCAACGCAGTGTCGGGCGGCTCGGCAGTGTCTTGGGCAGCCATTCTGGCGGGTGCAGCTCTCGGCGCAGCGCTGTCGATCGCCCTGCTGGTTGGGGGCAGCGGCTTGGGGTTTCTAGCGGTATCCCCCTGGCGGGGTGAAGGCGTCGACATCGCGAGCCTGGGCATAGGCACCATCATCTGGCTGCTGGTCAGTCAGATCATTGCTTTTGGCATCGCTGGCTATGTCACCGGCAGGCTGCGTACACGTTGGGTGGATCTCATGGTTGACGAGATCACCTTCCGTGATACCGCGCACGGCTTTCTGGCTTGGGCAGTGAGCGCGCTGGTGACTGTCGTGGTGCTGGGCTCGTCGATCGCAGCTTTGGCTGGCAGCGCCGCGCAATCGGGTGCGGCTTTGATGGGTGCCGGCCTCACCTCGGCGGCTCAGGTTTCCACCACCAACACGGCCGAAAACCAGCTGGCCTACTACAGCGACATCTTGTTGCGCCCGGGAGCAGATCAAGCTACCGGCGCACGTGCCACGGCCGACGCTCGGGCAGAGCTCAACCGGCTGTTGGTACGCAGTCTGGCCGAAGGCGAAATGACTGCTGACGATAACGCCTATGTCGTGCGACTGGTGGCACAACGTACGGGTCTTGACGAAGCCGAAGCCGAAGCGCGGGTGAACGATGTCATTGCTCAAGCACAGCAGGCCGCCAACGAGATCGAGCAAACCGCCCGCGAGGCGGCCGACGCGGCGCGCAAAGCCGCCGCCGCGCTGGCACTCTGGGCCTTCATCGCCATGCTTGTGGGGGCTTTTTCTGCCAGCTATACCGCGATGATCGGGGGCCGTGCTCGCGATCGTGTGGGTTGAAGACGCGTGAACGCAACACTGCCACGCAGTACAAGGCCCACCAAATGAACAAGGGCTGGAACAGCGGCCGCACCCAGTAGTACCAGGCGCCGAACTCCAGCCCTTGCACAGTCTGTCCACGCAAGGCCACGCTGATGTTGGCCCAAACCACACAAGCAAGAAGCACGGCCAGGCCAACACCTGCCCAGCGCTGCAAATTCGGCAGGCCGATGCGGCGATAAACCACCGAGGGAGTCAACAACCCGACTGCACCCGCCAACTCCGCTGCCCCGGTCACATAAACCCAGATCAACGCGTGTTCGGCAAGCGCCGCGGGCATCATCGGCACGTAGCGGCTGTTGGCATTCGCAAAGTGGTCAACGCCGGTAAACAAAAAAGCCATGCCCATTCCCACCCGCATGGCGTCGCGCGTGGTCAGATGCACCCCCAACACGCGACCAGCAAGCCAGGCCAACCCTGAAGCGAAGACAAGCAGCATCAAGAAGCTCATGATGAATCTCCAATTAAGTTAACATCGTTCACATTGTGCTTCTGCAGTGTTTACACCGTCAACATTAAGTGGAAACCGTCTATGACAGCCAGCTACCATCACGGCGATCTCAAGGCCGCGCTCGTTGCCTATGCACGCGAGCAACTCGAGAACCAACAATTCGAGAAGCTGTCGATGCGCGAGATGGCCAAGGCCATTGGGGTATCCCACACAGCGGCCTACCGGCATTTCGCCAACAAGCAAGCGCTGCTGGACGCGGTGGCCATACAAGGATTTGAAGAGATGTTGGCGGAGT
Source organism: Alcaligenaceae bacterium (assembly GCA_029265335.1). Lineage (GTDB taxonomy): Bacteria > Pseudomonadota > Gammaproteobacteria > Burkholderiales > Burkholderiaceae_B > Verticiella. Next base: position 2,823 of record JAJUJN010000031.1, on the reverse strand, counting down.
GTCAGCGAGCCGTGCAGGCTGCGCCTCGCCAGGCGCGCGCACGGCTGAAGGCCTGCGGACTGGCGTACGTACGCTATGGGGTAGCGGCGCCCCGTGTGCAGGCGCATATGTTTGATGCTGTGAGCTTGCCGGGAGCCAGTGTGGAGCTGGGCAAGGCGGGCCAACGTCTGTTCACGCTGCTTCGGTCTTTGGTGGAAGAAGGGCAGAACTCGGATGAGTTTCGAGAGGGAGACACTCGCGAATTAGCCCATGCCTGCTGGGCTATGGTGCACGGACTAGCCAGCTTGCTGAGTGTGCACGCACTGGCTGCGCCCACAGATAGAATCAGCCACCTACCGGGTGAGCCGTTCGAAGCCAAAGTCGATGCCCTGCGCTCCCCATCCCACACCAGGAACGAGATAACGATGCTTCAGGCCGGCTCGGCGATCGATTTGCTCCTGGATGGTCTGCGGCCACCAAGGTCGTGACAGGGTCACGAACCTTGGCATTCTGGCAACATCAGGCGCTTGCTTCCAATCGCAGAATCGGCTTGACAGTAGCGCCATTGGCGGAATCTTCGAACGCCTGGTTGATTTGATCGAAGTTGTAGAACTTCACCAGCTTGTCGAAGGGAAACTTGCCGGCCTTGTAATACTCCACCAGCTGCGGAATGAACACGCGGGGCACGGCGTCGCCCTCGATCACCCCCACCAGGGTTTTGCCCTCGGCCATGAGATCGGGGTGCACATCGAAGGTGACTTCGCCAGTTACTCCCACGATGGCGCTTTTACCCAGCGGTCGCAGGGCGTGGAGCGATTGGCGGACCACGTCGGGTACACCAGTCGTTTCGACCGCATAGTGGGCACCACCATCAGTAACCTCGCGAATCACTTCCACGACATCATCGGTTTTGCTGTTCAACACCCGCGTAGCGCCCAGCTCGCGAGCCAACTCCAGGCGATGGTCGTGAATATCCACCGCAATGATGTGAGCGCAGCCCGCAATCTTGGCTGCCATCACGGCGCTCAAACCCACAGCGCCGCAACCGAAGATCACGATGGCATGCCCAAAGCCTGGGCGGAAGTGGTTGAGCACCGTACCCGCGCCGGTCTGGATGCCGCAGCCGAGCGGGCCCAGCAACGAAAGGTCGACCTCTGGGTCTACCTTCACCACGTTGCGTGCATGAGCAATGGCGTAGGTGCCGAAGGAGGATTGACCAAAGAACGTGGAGACCTCCTTGCCGTTCTGGCTCAGCCGTGTGCTCTGGTCCTCGTGATGACCATCGAAGTTGAGCTCATTGAAGCGCAGGCAAACGGTGGGGTGGCCGGTGAGGCAAGTTTCGCACTTCCCGCAATGAGCAAACGACAACACCACGTGGTCGCCTTTGGCGAAGCCGGTAACGCCTTCGCCCACAGCGTCGACCACCCCCGAGCCCTCGTGCCCCAGCACCACGGGAAAGGGTGACAGACCGAGGTCGCGCGCCACGGCGTCGGTGTGGCAAACACCGGCAGCCACGATGCGCACACGCACCTCGCCCAATTTGGGTTCGGCGAGCTCCACAGACTCAATCTGGAACGGCGCGCCCTTCTCATGCGTGACAGCAGCTTGGATCTTCATGGCAATCCTCTTGGTTGATCTCAGGGTTTACCCAGACCTCACCCTGCGCCAAAGACGAAGGAAAAGCAAGAGTCGGATGGTGACATCATCAAGCGAGGGCCGCTGCATCATCGTTTTAACAGATGGGCACTATCTGCCTGACCTTATAGAAAGAGCCTTGCGACTGTGGGGATAATGCCGTTGTGGCGCGGTCACCTGACAAGCACAAACACCCGACCGTCCGCATCCCATTCAACGAGGAGACAATGCATGACTACCACCTTTCGACGCTGGTCGCGTTACGCCGCAACGACAGCTACCGGGGCGGCCTTGAGCTTCGGCATGGCAATGGCGCAAGCCGATATCAAGGTTGGCGTGATCGTATCCACCACCGGTCCGGCGGCCTCACTCGGTATTCCTGCCGAGCAAGCGTTCAAACTGTGGCCCGGCAAGATCGCCGGGCAAGATCTCACCATGACGATCCTGAACGATGGCACCGACAACAACATGGCAGCGCGCCATACGTCCAGACTGATCAACGAAGAAAAGGTCGACGTGATCATCGGGTCTTCCACCACACCCAACTCCATTCCCATTGTGGAAGAAGCCGGGCGCATGAAGGTGCCAGTGGTCACCCTCTCGGGCGGCAGGGCAACGGTTACTCCCCAAGAAGGCCCGCGCACCTGGGCGTTCAAGCTGTCTCCCACCGAAGAGATCTCCACGCGTCGCGTGATGAATCACATGCTCAAGCACAACGCCAAGCGGCTTGCCACCATTGGCCTCGCCAATAGCTACGGTGAAGGCTTCCTGCAGGTGGTGCAGGAGGTCGCGCCTGAAATGGGCGTCGAGCTCGTGGCTTCGGAGAAATACAACACCACCGATTCCAGTGTCACTGCCCAGGTGCTCAAGGTCATGTCGGCCCAGCCCGACGCCGTGTTCATTCTGAGTTCCGGCACCCCCGGTGCGCTGCCACAGATCGAACTCGCCGAGCGCGGCTACAAAGGATTGGTGTACCAAACCCAAGGTGTGGCCAACAACGACTACCTGCGCGTGGGCGGCAAAAGCCTCGAAGGGAGCTTCATGACCGTGGCTCCCGTGTTGGTGGCTGATCAGCTTCCCAACAGCAACCCCACCAAAGAAGTGGGCTTGGATTTCCTGGAGAAGTGGGATGAGCGCTATGGCGAAGACACCCGTTCATTGTTTGGCGCTACCGCCTGGGATTCGCTGCTGCTGGTGGAAGCCGCAAGC
>JAJUJN010000283.1 GCA_029265335.1 Alcaligenaceae bacterium | reverse complement strand
GGAGGTGGTGCAACCCGACACTTCCTTCGGTGGCGGCCAAACGGTGGTGGTGCCCAATACCGAAATCGAAGTGCGCCAACAGGATGGCTCGCTGCAGCGGGTGCAAACCAGCACCTCGCTGGCCGAAGTGGTGAACGCGCTCAATGCGCTGGGCGCCACGCCCCAGGATTTGCTGGCCATTTTGCAGGCCATGCAAAGTGCCGGCGCCCTGCGCGCTGAACTCGAAATTATCTGAGGGGGCAGTTCGATATGTGGTCTGCGGCATCTTCCTCATCGGGTTTTGTGCTCGATCTGGCCAGCCTGGAAGGCATGAAAGCTCGGGCGCGCACCTCGCCCGAGCAGACCGAAGCCCAGGTGGCGCGGCAGTTCGAGGCGCTTTTCGTGCAAATGATGTTGCGCAGCATGCGCCAAGCCAGCTTCAAGAGCGAACTGTTCGATAATCAGCAGACCCGCATGATGCAGTCGCTGCAGGATGAACAGACCGCGCTGCAGATGAGCGAGCAGCGCGGATTGGGGCTCGCCGAAGTGTTGTTGGCACAAATGCAACGAGTGCGTGCTGCGCGCGATACGGCCGAGCAGCTGGGGCACCAGCCGGGCGAAGCCGCGGGCTTGCCGGTGCAGGCAGCGACGCCAGGTCACCCGGCTGCGGGCGCTGCAGCCAGCCGGGCCATGAACGAAACGGTGGCGGGCTTGCCGACTTTTGCCGCTGCCAGCCCGCCGCATCGCCTCTATGGCAACCAGGCCAGCGCGGGCGCCATGAGCACCGACGCCGCAGCGGAGGCGCCTGCCGGCACGCGCGTGGCAGGCGCCATGGCGAGCGTGTTGCACAGCATCCAGGCAGGCGCCCAGGCCGCGGTGAGTCATGGCGCAGAACTGGGCAGACGCGCCGTGGAGGTACCCGCGCATGTGGAAGTGTTTGTGCGCCGATTGCACGATTCGGCCGAGCGCGTAGCCCATGCCAGTGGTCTGCCCAAGCGACTCATTCTGGCCCAGGCGGCTCTGGAGTCGGGGTGGGGGCGACACGAGATTCGTTTCGCCGATGGCAGGCCCAGCCACAACCTCTTCGGGATCAAAGCCACCGGCGGCTGGCGCGGCCGCGTGGCTGAAGTGATCACCACTGAATACGTGAACGGCAGCCCGCAGCGGGTGCGCGAGCCTTTTCGCGCCTACGGCTCTTACGACGAAGCTCTGCACGACTATGCCCGCCTGCTCACCGGAAACCCACGCTACCGGGAGGTGCTCGAAGCGGGCAGCGATGCGGAAGCAGCCCGGCGCGTGCAACAGGCCGGCTATGCCACCGACCCTCGTTACGCCGACAAACTGATCGCCATCATGCGCCAGTTGCCGGTGTGAAGCGTGTTACAGGGCTGGAAGCGCCCAGGGCGCTGACCATCAGGCAGGCGAGTGAGTTCCGCCTTCCTTGTTGCTCTTATGGGTGCGAGGCCCGGCCCTTCGACTGCGCGCCCGGTTAGCGGAATTTCAGACGGCTCGCCCGCTTAAGTGTGAGTGAGATCGGTCGTTAATTTGAGAGTGCCTTTTGCGGGCAGGCCCGCAGCGGAATTTCCTTCATGTCGAATCTGTTCAACCTTGGCCGTCGTGGCCTCAGCGCCGCCCAGATGGGGCTCAACGTTACCGGTCATAACATCACCAACGTCAATACGCCGGGCTTCTCGCGTCAGCAGGCTCTGGTGAGCACGACTCGGGCGCAGGGCACCTCGGCCGGCTGGGTGGGCACGGGCCTGCAAACCGACTCTGTGCGTCGCATCTACGACAACTTCCTCACCGGCCAGGTCAACAGCAGCACCACCAATCAGGCGGCCACCAGCACCTACGCCAACCAGATGAGCCGCGTGAACAACCTCATGGCCGATCGCACCGTGGGGGTGGCACCGGCGCTGTCGGCCTTCTTCGAAGGGGTAAATGCGGTGGCCTCGCAGCCCGCCGAGCCTGCCGCCCGGCAGGAGCTGCTGGGGCGGGCCCAAAGCCTGGCCACGCAAATCACCAATACCAACCAGTTCCTGCAGGATCAGCGCGAGAGCCTCAATCAGCAAATCGAAACCACTGTGCGTCAGGTCAATAGCCTGGCGAGTCGGGTGAACGAGATCAATCAACAGATCCAAACCGCCCGCGCCACGGTGTATGGCCAGCCGCCCAACGATCTGCTCGACCAGCGCGATCAACTCATCACTGAGCTCAATGAGTTGGTTGGCGTTACCGTGGTCGAGCAGGGTGATCGTTTCAACCTGGCCGTGGGCAATGGTCAAACCTTGCTCTCGGGCACGCAGGTCTACGAGCTGCAGGCCGTGCGGTCAGCGGCCGATCCCTCTCGCCTTGCCGTGGCCTACACCACGGCCAGCGGCGCCAGCGTGGAATTGGCCGACAACGTGATCCAGGGCGGACAGTTGGGCGGTCTGCTGCACTACCGCAGCGACGTGCTCGACCCCACGCAGAATGAACTGGGGCGTTTGGCGCTGGGCCTGGGCCTGGCTTTCAATGCCCAGCATGCCCAGGGCGGCACGCTCAGCGGTCAGGCCGGTGGCGAGTTCTTCAACCTGGGCCCCTCGCCGCGGGTGGCCATCAGCAATCAGCGCAACGACAACCCCGCAGGCGTGAGCATCAGCTACAGCATGGCACCCGAGGCGGCCGGTGAGCTCACCTTGAGCGATTACGAAGTGAGCTTTGCCAGCGGCGAGTTCACCGTTACGCGTCTGAGCGATGGGCAAACGTTTCAACCCACGCCGGCCAACAACCTCGACGGTTTTGCCGTCGACGGCATCGTGTTCGAGGCGCCCAGTGCCACACCCGCCGAAGGCGACCGCTTTCTGGTGCAGCCCGTGCGTCATGCCGCTCGCGATTTCGGCGTGAGCATTCAAAACCCTGCCGACATCGCCGCTTCGGTGTACGACGCGGCCGACCCCACGGTGGGTGGCAGCGCCAATGGCGAGAACGCGCTGGCGCTGGCGCAGCTGCAAACCAGTAAGTTTTTGGCGGGCGGCACCATGAGCACCACCGAAGCCTTTTCCCAACTGGTCAACAACGTGGGCGTGAAAGCCCAGGCCGCCAACACGCAATTGGCTGCACAAACCACCTTGCAGCAGCAGGCCTTCCAGGCGCAGCAAGGGGTATCGGGGGTAAACCTCAACGAGGAATACATCAACCTCGATTTTTATCTGCAGCAGTACAACGCCAGTGCTCGCCTGATCGACGTGGGCAACTCTCTGTTCGACACCTTGTTGGGCTTGGCGCGCTAGGCCTGCAATTCCGGAGCTTCACACCATGCGCATCAGTACCGTCGTTTCGCACCAGTTAGGCGTCAATGCCATGACCTCACAAGAGGCCAGAGTGCTCGAAACCATGCAACAACTGGCCTCCGGCAAGCGCGCCCTCACTCCGGCCGACGACCCGCTGGCCACGGCCCAGGCCGTGAACGTGGCGCAAACCGCCAGTCTCAACCAACGCTACGCCGACAACCGCGAAGTGGCGCGGCAAAACCTGTATTTGCAAGATCAATCGCTCACTACCATCAGTAACGCCCTGCAGCAGATCTCCACCCGCCTGG
>JAJUJN010000465.1 GCA_029265335.1 Alcaligenaceae bacterium | reverse complement strand
CGCGCGGTCCCGGCTTGCGCGTGTGGGCGAGTTCAGTTCGGAAGAGGGCCCGCGAGACGCCGGAAGCCACCTTGCCAATACAAGAGGGGCGTTTGTTGGTGTTCTCCGGGCGCAATCGCCTGGACGCGTGCCACGACCAGGGCGTGCGTGCGATGCAGACCGATATATTCCACTTCGCACTCCAGCGCCACGAGGCAGTTTTTGAGCAGCCACAGGCCGCGCTCGCTGCGTTGCCACGCGGCACCCTCGTAACGATCCACGCCGCGGACGCCGTCTTTGCCGGCAAAGCGCTCGGCCACATGTTGCTGATGATGCGCCAGCAAATTGACGGCGAAGCGACGTTCGGCCAGCAGTATCGGAAACGACGACGACTGTTGGTTGACGGTGATCAGGATCTCGGGTGGCTCCAAACCCACCGGTACCAAAGAGGTTGCCGTGAGGCCGGTACGGTTGTTGCCGTCCCCCACGGTGATCACGCAGACGCCGCCGGCCAGCTGACGCATCGCCGCACGGAGTTCGCCCGCCGCAACGGCTTGCGGTGGGCGCTCTTCGTTTGCCGCCGAGGCTGTCGCCGTGGCGTTGGTCATCAGCGAATCCCCCTGGCGGAGAGAATCGGCAGGACTTCGTCTCGGAAGTAGGGGAACTCTTCGGCGTAGTCGAGAAACGACAGCGTGCTGCCGGCAAACCCGGCTTCGTGCAGCTGCATGAGGCCGTCGGCCACCTGCTCGGGAGTGCCAACCAAGGGGAAGCCGCCGTGGCCTGCAGCCATGCGTTCGCGGATAAGAGCCAGAAGATCGTGGGGAAACGACTGAGCGTGAGCGAATTGCAGGTTGACGAGGTTATCGACAGCGGCCCAGTCGGCATTGGCCAAAGTGTTTTCCCAGTCGGCTTTGGCCTCTGCCTCGGTGGGGCGACAAACCACGTGGGAGAAGGTGAGAACGCCCACTTTTCGCTGGTTTTGCTCCCACGCCTTGGTTTTGATTTCGGCGACTTCGTCGCGCGAACGCTCCAGATCAATGGCCGGTGTGAAAAGGAAATCGGCATTGCGACAGGCGAAGTCTCGGCCCAAACCCGAACCGGCGGCGTTGAAGATGGGTGGGCGCATATCGGGCCGGGGGTCGCCGTAAGTGCGCTTGAGCTGGAAGTAGGTGCCGTCCCAGTCGAATCGGCCATCGTGGGTCCAGAGCTTGCTGATGATCTCGAACCATTCCTGGGCGTAGCCATAGCGGGTTTCGTGATCGTCCGGCAGGGTGAGGCCGAGCGCTTCATATTCGGGTTTGTTCCAGCCCGCCACCACATTCAAACCCGCCCGATTGCCGCTGATCTGAGCCATGGTGGCCAGCTGCTTGGCCACTACCACGGGATGGTTCGCCGTGGTGTGGATGGTGCCGAACACGTTGATTTGCCGAGTGTGCGCCAGCAATGCCGTGGCCCAGGTGATGGTTTCGAGCACGTAGCCATGGAAGTTGGTTTCGCCGCCGTAGCCTATCCAGCGGGCAATCGGCAGCATGAAATCGATGTCGGCGTCGTCAAGCAACTTAGCGAGCCGCAGGTTGTTCTCCCAGGTTGCGCGCCAGCGATTGGGTAGCTTGGAAACCGTCATGCCGCCAGAACAGTTGCTGGCAAAAGTGCCCAACAGAAAGCGATCACGTTGCAGAAAAGGGTGCGTGGTCATTGACTCCTCCTAGTTGTGATTGAGCCACCTTCGATCTGGCCCGGAGGGCCATTGAGGTGTGCCGCTGCAGCAAACCTTAGGGCTGAGCGCTCGATTTGCGCTAGCAAGAAAGTGCAAGCTCTATCGGATTCGTGCACAAACTCTTTTCAGGGCGCGCAGGGTCGGCTAATGTACGTACCAATATCGAATTGG
>JAJUJN010000081.1 GCA_029265335.1 Alcaligenaceae bacterium | reverse complement strand
CTCGCCGACATGGGTGTGCTGGAAAATCGCGACGGGTTTCATTGAACTCAGAACAGGCTGAAATACTCCCGATGCTCCCACTCGGTAACCGCCTGATTGAAACGGGAGATTTCGGCTTCTTTGATGTGGCAGAGGTAGTCCACCATGGTGTCGCCGAATTGCTCGCGCCAGAAGGTGGACCCTCGCAGTGCCTGCACCGCGTCGTCGAGTGTTCTGGGCAAGGCGTCGGCAGGCGTGTCGTAAGGGGCGTCTGCCGAGGGGCCGGGGTCGCGTTGCTGCTGAATGCCGTCGAGGCCGGCCAGCAGTTGTGAAGCGAGGTAAAGGTAGGGGTTGGCGGTAGGCTCGCCCACACGGTTCTCGATGCGGGTGGCCGGATCGCCGGGCCCGCCGAGCACGCGCAGCATGGCAGCCCGGTTGTCTCGGCCCCAGCTGGCCCGATCGGGCGCCAGCGAAAATGGACGGTACCGACGATAGCCATTGATAGTGGGGCAGGCGAACAAGGCGGCGTCGCTGGCGTGTTGCTGCAGGCCCGCCAGAAAATGCATACCCAAGGGGCTGAGGGGCTCCGCGGCACCCGGCTCGGGAATGAACAGGTTGCGCCCGTTGCCAGGGTCGCACAGCGATTGGTGCAGATGCCAGCCGCTCGACATCACGTTGGGAATTTTGGGTCGGCACATGAAGGTGGCGTGATAGCCATGGCGCGAACACACTTGTTTGATGGCGCTGCGCAGCAGCACCATGAGATCGGCAGGCAACAGGCCGGGGGTGGGGCCAAACGTGAGCTCGAACTGGCTGGGGCCCATTTCGATTTCCAGCGACCGCAATGGCAGCCCCAAGGCCTGCAGCTGGCTGCGCAGCAGCTCCATGAGGTCGTCAACGCGGTCGTAACGCAGTTCGGTGAGGTATTGATAACCATGGCTGAGCAATGACACCGACGGCGGCGTGCCTGGCTGGCCCGAATCGGCCAGGCCCATGCGGTTGTCTTCAACCCTAAACACCTGGAATTCCACTTCGAGGCCGGCGATGAACTCGTAGCCTTGCGCGGCGGCGGCCTTCACGGCGCGCCGCAGCAAGGGCCGTGTGGCCAACGGCATAGGCTCGCCGGTGGTGAGGTAGGTGTCGCACAGCACCCAGGCGGTTTTATTGGCCCAGGGCAGCACCCGAAAAGTGGCGGGATCGGCCACCATCACGAAGTCTGCCCCACCCTGCATACCGGCAAAATTGAAGCCACCGCCCTTGGTGAACACAGGAAAGACTGTTTTGTGGGAAGTGTCTTTGGCGAAGAGCGTGGTGGTCATGTTGACCCCGCTCCACAGCGCCTTGCGGGCTTCGCTGGCAACGAGAGTTTTGCCACGCAACAGGCCGTGCTGATCGGGGAAGGCAAAACGCACCACCTCGAACTCGCCGCTGTCGAAGCGAGCAGCCAGCGCTTCGGCCTGGGCTTGCTGGTCGGTATCCCACAGCCCGTGTTTTTCCACAAAAGTTGTCACCCCAGTCTCCGCTTTGGTGTGGTTGGCCCCGAAGGACGAGTTTGCTCAGAGTTGCCAGGCCTGGGCCCAGCTCGAGGCATTGCGCCGGGTGCGGTCGGCCTCCTGCCAGTACTCTTCGGGCCCTTGCTGGGTGGAGCTCACACCATCGATGGAGGCGGGCCCCCGCATTTGCTCGGCTTGTTCGGGCGCGAGCTGCATGGGCAGGGGCTTGCCTTGATTCATGGCATCGATGGCATTGCGCAGCATACGACGATAATGCGAGATCCCGATATCGGTGGCGCCCAGGTTCTCTCGGGTGCGATCCTGGATGGCGCCTTGCGACTCGATGGCCCATTGGTCGTGCACGTTGATGTCGTGCCCCATGCCGGTATAGGTGCGGTTGAGTTGCTCGTGCACGTCGAAGCCATAGTTGTTGCGCTTATTCTTGCGAGAGGTGTAATTGGGCAGTTCGTAGAGTTCAAGACGCTGAGCGCGCATCTGTTCTTTGTTCACCGGCTCGGTGAAGCTGGTGAAAATGGCATACCAATAGCAATGTGTGTCGTCCACCGGCACATGCCATTGCGAGATGGTCATTTCGGCGCTCATCGGTATCACGATCGCCTGCGGGAACACCATATTGGTCACGCGCACATGGCGGTTCTGCTCCGAGAGTTCTCGCAGCGCGGTGAGGCGCATGCCGTAGTCGGTAGGATCCACCCGAATTTCAGGGCGATAGAACTCGCGCAATACGCGAGTGATGGGCATGTCGGAATCGGCCGAGGTACTGCGAAACTGCTTGCCGTAGCCCGCCGAGGAGTCTTCGTCTTCGAAGAAGCGGTGCAGGAACGAGGCATGCGCGGGGTCGATACCCACTTCGAGCGCCTGCAGCCAATTGCATTCGAACAGGCCCTTGAAGGCAAACGTGTGGGTGTCGGGCGCCACGAAACAGTCGAACGCGGGGAGCGCCGGCGGTTCGCCTTCGCCCAAATAACCGAAGATGATGCCCGAACGCTCCACCACCGGGTAAGACTTCTGCCGAATGCGGGTGTGCAGCTTGCTGCCCTCGGGTTCGGCCGGAGTTTCCAGACAGGCGCCGTTGACATCGAATAGCCAGCCATGAAAGGCACAGCGCAGGCCGCCATGCTCCAAGCGCCCATACGCGAGATCGGCGCCCCGGTGCGGGCAATCGCGGTCGATCAGCCCCAACCGACCTTCGTCATCGCGAAACAACACCAGATCCTGGCCCATGAGCCGCACCGCGCGGATGGGGCGCTCGGGCGCCAACTCTTCTGCCAGGGCCACGGGTTGCCAGTAGTGACGCAAGAGGGTGCCCGCCGGCGTGCCGGCACCCACACGGGTGATCAGATCGTTTTGTTCGGCAGTGATCATGATTGCTCCTGAAACAATGGGCGCGCAAGGGGCGCAAAAACTACCAACCATGGCCGGCGCCACGCCATTGACAGCGCTCACGACCACAAGAATTCATGCCAACACAGCGTGCAACAAATTCATTGCATACAACTGCATACAGAATGATTCGCCACTTCGCTAAATTTGTCAACGAATTTCAAACGTCCGTCTAAAAACGGGAGATTTCGTCATTATTCGATGAAAAACCACGCGCCTGCGACGACAAACTTAAGCAAAAACTCTAGAAATCCATCTCACTCTAGCCAAACCCCAAGCGCCTGCATACAATACTCAAACCAACTTCGGCGGTTCGTCATGACCACACCCCAAACCCAACAGTCGCGTGTACTGCTGCAACTGCGCGACAGCATCCTCAAGGGCGAGTTTGCGCCGCAAGAACGGCTGGCCGAGATCCCCCTCGCGGAGCGCTTGGGCGCCTCGCGAACGCCGGTGCGCCTGGCCCTGGCCACCCTCGAGCACGAAGGCCTGATCGAGCCTTCGCCGGGCGGCGGCTATCAGATGCGCAGCTTCACCGCCGACGAGGTCGATTACGCCATCCAAACTCGCGGCGTGCTCGAAGGTTTTGCGGCCCGTTTGCTGGCCGAAGAAGGGGCGTCGCGGCAATTGCTGCGCGAGCTGCACGAATGCCTCGAGATGGGCGACGAGGCCGTTTATCAATCCACGATGACCCTCGACGACTACGCCACCTACGTAGAAATGAACGATCGATTTCATCGGCTGATTGTGCAAGGCTGTGGCAACCCCACGGTGGCCCGCATGCTCGATACCCTCGCTGGCCAGCCCTTTGCGGCCGCAAGCGCCATGCTGCCCATGCAGTCTTCCATGAGCGAGGGCCAGCAATGGATGCAATTGGCGCATCGCACCCATCATGGCCTGGTGCAGGCCATCGAAGCCCGCCAGGGCATGCGCGCCCAGCTTTTGGGCGAAGAACACGTGCAGATCCCGCGCATGAACCTTGAATATGCACTCACGCAACCCGATCTGGCCGCACAGCTCATGCCCGGCATCCGCCTGGTAACCCGCACAGGCTGAAGCTTTACAAACCAATGTTGCCCACCGTGGCGGGCAACAAGTGCGCCGGCTGCGGATGGGCAAACAGAAAGCCCTGAAACACGTCGCAGCCCCGGTCGCGCAAAAACTCGAACTGCGCCTGGGTTTCCACACCCTCGGCCACCACCTGCAAATTGAGCCAATGACCCAAAGCGATCACGGTCTGGGTGATGGCGGCATCGCGCGGATCTACCAGGACATCGCGCACGAAGGAACGATCGATCTTGAGCTTGTCGAGCGGCAATTGCTTGACGTAGGCCAGGCTGGAGTAGCCCTGACCAAAATCGTCGAGTGCGGTACGAACTCCCAACGCGCGCAGGTCTTGCATCACCCGCAGGGTTTGCTGACCGTCGTGCAAAACCACCGACTCGGTGATCTCGAGCTCCAGCCGCGCGGCCGGCAACTCGGCCCGCTCCAGAACCTCCTGCACACTCTGCACAAAGCCCGGTCGCATGAATTGCAGCGCCGACACGTTCACACTGATGGTCCATTCGTGCCCGGCACGGGCCCATTCAGCAGCCTGCTGACAGGCGGTTTGGAGTATCCAGGCCCCCAAAGTAACGATCTGGCCGGTTTCTTCGGCGAGCGGAATGAAATCGGCTGGCGCCACCATACCCAACACAGGATGCTGCCACCTTAATAAAGTTTCAAGCGCTATCACCGATTTGCCGTCGGCCGACACCTGAGGCTGATACACGAGGTGGAGCTGGTTGCTGCCCATGGCGGCCTGCAGTTCGTGACGCAACTGCAAACGTTCGCTGAGGTGTTCATCGAGTGCACCGGTATACCAGGCCCAGGTGTTGCGGCCGGCCTGCTTGGCCTTGAACATGGCCAGATCTGCCTGTTGCACCAGCTGCATGGGCGGGATGTCGCGACCGTCCCAGAGCGCCAGGCCCACGCTGGCCGTGAGATGCAGATTGGAGTCGGGAGCGCCGTGACAACCGCCATAGGGCTCGGCCACCCGGGCCAGAATGGTTTCGGCCATGGCCACGGCGGCGTCGGCGCCGCTGATGTCGGCCAGCACCACCACGAATTCGTCACCGCCCAGGCGGGCGACGGTATCGCCCCGGTTCACGCAGGCCAGCACCCGGCTGGCCACAGCGCGCAAAACGAGGTCGCCGCAATGATGGCCATAGCTATCGTTGATGGGTTTGAAGCCATCGAGATCGATGAACAGCACCGCCAGCTGGTGATTGTGGCGGGCGGCGAACTGGCAGCTCTGCGCGATGCGATCTTCGAGCAAGGTACGGTTGGGCAGGCCGGTGAGCGCATCGTGACTGGCATGGTGACGCAGATCGTCTTCGTAGCGTTTGCGGGCGCTCACGTCGTTTTGCACGCCCAACCAATGCGTGATGTGGCCGGCATCGTCGGTAATAGGCGACAAATGCAGCTCGTTCCAGAACTCGCTGCCGTCGCGGCGCAGGTTGCGCAGCACCACCTGAGCATCTTCGCCGTTGGCCAGCGCGTGCCGCATGATTTCAAGCGCACGCTCCGAGGGGTTGGGCGCCTGCAGAAAGCGACAGTTGCGGCCCAGCACCTCGGCCGCCGAATAGCCGGTAATGCGCTCGAACGCCGGGTTTACATAGGTGAGCGGCATATCGGGCCGCCTTGCGTCGGCAATGCAGATTCCGCTGCCACTCACCTCAACCGCACGCTGCAGCAACTGCAGCCGCTGCTCGTTGCGCCTGCGCGCGGTGATATCGCGAGCGATGCCGAACACCCCCACGCTGCGCTCGTCTTCATGCACGGGTTGGTTGATGACGTCCAGAAGAAGCACGTGGCCATCGCGATGCATCACGCGAACTTCGTAGCGTTGCGTTTCGCCGGCCAGGGCTTTCTCGAAATGGCCCTGTACCCGGCTATGTACACCGGGGGCGAGCAGCTCGCGCCAATGACGGCCCAGCACCTGCTCGCGGGGATAACCCACCATCGCCAGGGCCGAGTCGTTGACATCGACAAAAATGCCCTCGTCGTTGAACTGAAATACGGCGTCGGGATGGTTGGCGAACAGCAGCCGAAAGCGTTGCTCACTGCGCCGCAGCTCACGCTGCGCGGCTGCACGCTCGACTGCGATGGAAACCAGATGCCCCACCGGACGGATCAGCTCGAGCAGTTGCGCGAAGGGCGGAGCATCGACACGCCAGAACAACACACAGGCTCCCAGCACTCGACCATCGCGCGCGTGCAGCGGCAGCGTAGTACGTGCACGCAGGCCGAACCTGTCGGTAAGCGGTCGCGCCACCCGCCACCGCGGATCGCTGGCCAGAGTAACCAGCTCAACGGCTTTCGTGTTGAGCAAGGCTCGAACAACGTTGGCGGCCCGAGACTTGTTCAACAAGGCTTCGAAGGCTGCGCAAAACTCGGGCGGCAGATTGCCCGCGCCGATGGTGAGCAAGCCCGCACCATTCGGTGGGCGCAGCATGACAGCGAAGCCGGCAGCGGGCACCCGAGCCTCGGTCAGGCGGCCCAGGCGACTCAACACCTGAGGCAAGGGCTGGTCGGTGGCGATGGCGTGCAGAATCTCGCGGCGTTCGCGCGACATGGCCAACTCGGTGGCCGGCCCCCATGCGGCCTGCGCCAACCCGGCAGAATCTTGAAACTCCGGTTCGAGCGGCCCCGGATTGTTATCGACCATGGCAAAACCCAGGCAAGCATTGCAAGATATGTCTGCAGCGTATCTTGGCAATCCGCAACGCGCATCAGTAGTTGCCGCAAGTGGGTGAGCCTGCCACACTGGCAGCGACTGCACTTTTCTCTCTGATTCGAGGTAGCAATCATGGCCACATTCGTTCTGGTGCATGGCGCCTGGCACACTGGCGAACATCTGGAAGCGGTAGCGGCGCCCTTGCGCAACGCCGGCCACACCGTGCATTTACCCACCCTGGCCGGCAATCGACCCGACGACAGCCGCGCCACCACGCTCGAAAACGCCATTCAGTCGTTGCTGGAGTATTTCGATGAACACCAACTGAACGATGTGGTGTTGCTCGGCCACAGCTATGGCGGCATGGTGATCACCGGGGCTGCCGACCGTCTTGGTGCGGCCCGCATCCGGCGTTTGGTGTACTGGAATGCTTTTGTGCCGCTCAACGGCGAAGCCTTGAACGACCTGGTGCCGCCGCATTACGTCGACCTCTTCCAGCAGGTGCAGCAGCCCGACGGCGGCGTGATGCTGCCGTGGCCGATCTGGCGCGACGCCTTCATCAACGATGCCACCGAAGCACAAGCCCGGCAGGCCTACGACAACCTCAACCCTCACCCCTACAACACATTCGCCGACCCCATCGTGCTGCAGTCACACCCTGCCGAGTTCAAAATGGGCAAGAGCTACATCAATTGCGTGCAAGACATCGCCCTGCCGCATAGCGCGGGCTGGCACCCGCGCCTGTCGGAGCGCCTCGGCCTGTTCCGTTACGTTGTGGCCGGCGGCAGCCACGAAATGTGCTTTACCGACCCAGTGGGCCTGGCCAAAGCCATCATGCAGGCCGGCTCCGACTGACGCTTCTACACGGCAGAATGGGGTGAAGAGCCAAGGGCTAGCCTTGTTGGCCCGCCGGGCGGCTCCACACAGCGGTGTTTCCGCCCTCTCGCTGCCCCTTTGCTTTACTCAGGCCAAATCGGCAGCCTGAATCCCTGCGCGCCGCAACATCGCTTCGAAGGCTTGGCGGTCTACCTTGGCTCGGCCTGCGGCATCGCCGCCCAGCCGCGAGCTGGCGGCGTTTTTAAGAATCGACTCCGCAATGGGAATATTGGGCCCTGCCCCGGCATCGCTCATGAGCTGAATCTCGCACGCGCGCTGAAGCGTCCACATGCGTTTGAACGCAACCGGAATATCACTGCCCACGGTCAGCAGCCCGTGATTGCGCAAAATGAAGTAGTTCTTTTTACCCAACGAGGCCAGCAGGCGCGGCTGTTCGTCGGGGTTGGTGGTGATGCCTTCGAAATCGTGATAAGCGAGATCGTCGTACAGCGCAGAACTGTAGAAGTTATCGAAGCGGATGCCTTCGGCTTTGCAGGCCACTGCGATGCCCGCAGTGGTATGCGTATGCATCACGCAATGGGCATCGCTGCGGGCGCCATGGATGGCGCTGTGAATGATGAGCCCCGCCAGATTCACGTCGCCGGCGTTGCTGCCCGTATTCTTGCCGGCCAGATCGATGCGTACCAGATTGCTGGCAGTGACCTCGGCGTAATGCAGCCCAAAGGGATTGATGAGGTATTCCGGTTCCGGCGCGACTGAATCCG
>JAJUJN010000411.1 GCA_029265335.1 Alcaligenaceae bacterium | reverse complement strand
TGCGCGAGCGTCGCCAGGGTGTGTCCATGCTTTTGAACACGATATGCTGCAGGCCGTTGAGCCGCCCTGGGTCAGCCGGTTTGCCCGCAGTTTGCCAATCCTGCCAGGCAGCGCTCTGCCGCCGGTCCGTGGTGGTGAAGCCCAGTATCTCGGTGGGGATGCGGCAGCGCTCCAGCGTTTGTGCCAGCAAATCGACAGTCACTGCCGCCACGGCCATGGGGTGGCCGCGCATCGAGCCCGAACTGTCGATCAGCAGCGTAACCGCCGTCGGCCCGCCCGGCGCTTCTTCCAGACGACGAAAGATATTTCGATCGAGGGGGCGGGCAACGAGCTGTGCCAAGCGGGCGGGATCGAGCTCGCCTTCGGCTTGCTCGTGCAGCCACCGCTCCTGGCTATTGGCTTGCAAGCGCCGCTGCAGGCGATGCGCCAACCGTTGCATCACGCTGCGATACGGCGCCACCGCACGATCGAGCCGTCGCCGCAAGCGCTCCAGTTCTTCGGGGTGCGCGAGCTTGTGCGCTGGGTCTACGCGATCGTAGCTGCGCGTGAACACACGGTAATTCTCGAGCAGCTCGTAAGGCAGCGTGAGCTCGGGACGCTGTTCGCTGGGTTCCTCGTCGGTTCGCGGCGGCTCCTTGGCGGCCGCGGAGTCGGTGGACGGGCGGCCGGTTTGGGGCGGTGCTCCTTCGGGTAACGCGTCCAGAGGGTGCTCCACTCCGGTGGGGTCTTCCGGCGCCCGGGCACGCGCCGACTGCCCAGCGGCCGAAACCAGATGACGATTGCGCAAGGGTCGGCTGCGCGGATTGAACCAGCGCAACAGCCCGCCGCCAGAACGTTCACGCGATTTAGCCTGTGCCGCCAGGTCAGTGCTCACCTGACGCGCCAGCTGCGCAAAGCGACGCTCATCGTGCAAGGCTTCCAGTAATGCTGGCAGGCGTTCTCGCAGTTGGGGCGCTACCGCCGGCAGTGGCACGGCGTGTTGCTCGTTGTCGTGCTTCGAACTCTTCGACGCTTCGCGAAACCATGACGAAACCTGAGCCTGCATGGCCGCCGCATCATCGCCGCTCGGCGGCGGCGGCAAATGCTGCAGATTGGCAGCCACACCGGGCAACCAGGCGGCGCCCAGCGCCTCGGCTCGCGCACGACCCAAGGCTTGAAAATAGTTCTGCTCGCGCGCCAGCGCCAAAGCTTCGTCGGTTTCAGCCTGCTCCGGGCCGGCCATCAACGCGGGCGGCAGCGTCCGGGCAGGGGCCAAGTCGTTGAGTTGACCATAGAAGCGGGCATGGGCGGCAGCAGCATCGGCCTCCGCACGCAGCTGATCGCCGAGAGGGTCGCGCATATCCGGGCCGGCGTCGTCGAGCGCCAGCTGAGAAGCAGACTGTTCCGACCAAACGCGAGCGCACGTAAGAATGGCGGCTCTGCGTGGCGTGCTAGCCGCTGCCATGAGGCAACTCCTGGGCGAAACAACGCTGGAACAGCTCGGCTACCAGCGGTCGTTCGACCTCGTCGCACTTATTGAAAAAAGTCAGCCGAAACGCCGTGGCGATGTCGCCAAAAATTCTGGCGTTCTCGGCCCAGTGGATGACGGTTCGCGGCGACATCACCGTGGAGAGTTCGCCCTGCATGAAGGCAGCGCGTGTGAGCGTGGCCAGCTGCACCATGGCCTGCAATTGTTCGCGCCCCTCTGGCGAGGCAAACTCGGGCACCCGCGCCAACACAATGCTGGTTTCGTGCTCTGCGTCGAGGTAGTTGAGGGTGGCGACCACATGCCAGCGGTCGAGCTGACCTTGATTCAGCGTCTGCGTGCCGTGGTAGAGGCCGGTGGTGTCGCCCAGACCCACGGTGTTGGCGGTGCCGAACAGACGAAAAGCAGGATGAGGGTCGAGCACCCGGCTTTGATCGAGCAAAGTGAGCTTGCCTTCGATTTCGAGCACCCGCTGAATCACAAAGAGCACATCGGGGCGGCCGGCGTCGTATTCGTCGAAAATGAGCGCCACCGGCCGCTGCAACGACCAAGTGAGGATGCCAGGTGCAAACTGCGTGATCTGCCGACCGTCGCGCACCACGATGGCATCCTTGCCGATGAGGTCGAGGCGGCTGATGTGACTATCGAGGTTCACTCGTATGCAAGGCCAGTTGAGGCGGGCGGCAACCTGTTCGATATGGCTGGTTTTGCCAGTGCCGTGATAGCCCTGGATGAGCACCCGTCGATTGTGGGTAAAACCCGACAGTATGGCGAGCGTGGTGTCACGATCGAAGCGGTATCCTGGGTCGACCTCGGGCACGTGACGCGTGCGCTGCTCCCAGGCGGGCACTTCGAGGTC
>JAJUJN010000035.1 GCA_029265335.1 Alcaligenaceae bacterium | reverse complement strand
TCACTATCTCCTGCCTGCGCTAAAGCTGGCCATGGGATAAAATGCTACGTTGACTTTGTTATTTATTCATTTCTCAAATTTGGAGTGATCATGGCCGAACGCAAACGCATCCGTCGCAACACCCTCGAGCGTCGCTGTCTGGGCAAAGCCTACAAGCGCCTCTTCAAGGATTCCCCCAAGGGTGTTTTCAAGATGCTCGAAAAGGTCAAGCGCAACTGATTGTCAGCCAGCACATCAAGCTAGCTTGCTGATCGTGTTGCTCCGTGCCCATGCCCCACACTGAACCGGCTTCCGGCACTGCCTCGATTCAATCGGTGGCAGTGGCGTTCGAAATACTCGAGGAGTTGTCCCGCAGCCCCGAGGCCGTAGGTGTCACCGAGCTGGCGCGCAGGCTTGGGCAAACCAAGGCACGAGTTCATCGTCACCTCACCAACCTGCGCCAGCTGGGCTTCGTTTCACAAGACAGCAGCAGCGATCGCTATCAGCTAGGTTGGAAGATCTACCGACTGGGCATGTCGGTAGCCGAAAACTTCGGCCTGCGCCGCCTGGCGCGGCCGCACCTGCAGCAGTTGGTCGATACCACGGGCGAAACCGCGCTGCTCGCCATGCCGGCGGGTCGCGAGGTCATCGTGGTAGACGCTGCGCAGAGCCAGCGCGCAAATATTGTGATTACTGTGCGCCCCGGCACCACCATCCCTGCCGTTACCTCTGCCCTGGGCCGGGCCATCGTGGCCTTTCTGCCCGATTCTCATCAACAAGAGCTCCTGGGCGGCCCTATTCATCCGCTCACCGAACGCACCGTCACCGATCCGAACCGCCTACAAACGCAATTGCAGGAGGCGCGTCGCGATCGCTATGCCGTGGCGGTGGCCGAGCGGCTCATGGGCATTTCAGCGCTGGCCGCGCCGATTTTCGACGATCACCGGCAAGTGGTGGGTTCAGTGGGTTTGATCACCTCGCAATCCGTCATCACGGATCCGCCTTCACGAACGCATGTGGAAGCGGTGCAAAGCGCGGCAGCAGCCATTACTGCCGAGCTCCACGGCGATTTTTGGCGTCGGCCGCAAAGTTAGTTCTTCGTTATCTTGCGCGGTCGTGCTGTACCAAGCGGGCGCTTCACTTCGTAGGCGCCAGGTGGTGGTGACGCGACGCTTCGAAAGAAGCGCTGTGAAAAGATATTGGCACGTCGCGGGTTCCCCACGGCGGAAGCACTGCACTCTCGTGCGAGTACGGATTGCCGCATAGTCTCAATAGGCGTTACGATGTTCCGGCAGTCAATCCAAAGGAGAGGGAGTGAGATGAGATTCCAATCACGACTAAGTGGGGGTGCAGCGGTAAGCGTCGTTCTTGGCATGGTCGCCGGGGTCACCAATGTGGCAGCTGCCGATGAGGCGGCGGACTATCCCAACAAGCCGGTTCGGGTAATCGTGGCTTACACGCCGGGCGGCGCGAACGATATTGTTGCCCGCCTCTACGCTAACGAGCTCAGTCAATATTTCGACGAGGGCTTTGTGGTGGAGAACCGCGCTGGAGCGAGCGGCATTACGGGCACGGATGCGGCCGCTCGGGCCGACGCCGATGGGTATACCTTGCTGCTGGGCGCAGGCGGTACGATGACCATGAACCCTGCCCTTTTCAAAGACTTGCCCTACGACCCCATAGAGAGTTTTGACCCCGTCGGACAGCTGGCTGGTTCACCGCTGGTTCTTGTGGTGCCACCCGATTCCCCGGCAACGAACGTGGCGGAGCTGTTGGCTCACGCGCGCCAACAGAACGAACCGCTGTCGTTTGCCTCGCCGGGCACTGGCACGCCGCTCCATTTGGCTGGTGAGCTCTTCGCTCGCTCGGCAGATATCGAGCTTTTGCATGTTCCGTATAAGGGCAGCACGCCGGCGCTGAACGACCTTATGGCGGGGCGCACCGATATGATGTTCGACGTGATGGGGAGTTCCATGGAGCTCGTGCGCGGCGACAGGTTACGTGCGCTCGGCGTGACCAGCCTGGAACGCAGTCCACAGCTGCCAGATATGCCTACGGTTGCCGAACAAGGCATCGATGGCTTCGACGTCACTTCGTGGTTCGGCTTCTTCGTTCCTCAAGGCACACCACGCCCGATCATCGATAAACTCAACGAAGCCATACAAGTCGCCGCGCGCTCCGACGCGGTAGCCGAGCGCCTGCTGCCCATGGGAATGATGCCGATATCGAGCACCCCCGAGGAACTGCGCGAACATGTGGCGCGTGAAAAAGAAAAATGGGGCACCATCGCCAAAGAAGCTGGTCTCGAGCCCCAGTAAACGGGTCACGCGGCCCCACGGACCAAGCGCCCCGAATTGGCTTAATCACGACGTGGAATCGCGAAGCTTTGCGCGTTACTCCTTATTCCGCGCCGCCCATGCCGGGCACGATCGTGGAGAACCCAGCGTCGACGTGGGTGATTTCGCCGGTGATGCCGGCGGCGAGATCGGAGAGGAGGAAGGCTGCTACGTTGCCCACGTCTTCGATGGAAACGTTGCGCCGCAAGGGAGCGTTGTTTTCCACGAATTTGAGGATGCGTGAGAAATCTTTGATGCCGCTGGCGGCCAGAGTTTTGATCGGGCCGGCAGAAATCCCGTTGACGCGAATGCCCTGCGGGCCCACATCGTTGGCCAGGTAGCGCACACTGGCTTCGAGTGAAGCCTTGGCCAGGCCCATGGTGTTGTAGTTGGGTACCACGCGCTCGGAGCCGAGATAGGTGAGCGTGAGCGCCGAAGCCGGGCGCCCGCTCATGAGCGGCAGAGCAGCTTTGACTAGAGCGGGAAAGCTGTAAGCGGAAATATCGTGCGCGATCTGAAAGGCTTCGCGCGAGAGGCCGTCGAGAAACTGGCCGGCAATGGCTTCGCGGGGCGCGAAGCCGATGGCGTGCACCACGCCATCCAGGCTGTCCCAGTGCTGGCCCAGCGCCTGCACCATGTCGTTGATCTGTGCGTCTTCGGCCACGTCGCAGGGCAGCACGATGTCGCTGCCGAACTCCGCCGCGATGTCGCGCACTCGTGCTTCGAAGCGCTCACCCACGTAGGTGAATGCCAACTGCGCGCCCTGTTGGTGACAGGCCCTGGCAATGCCATAAGCGATGGAACGGTTGGACAGAACACCAGTAATCAGCAGGCGCTTGTTGGCAAGAAAACTCATGTGAGGGAAATCCTAAGAAAAAGGTGGAAAGTTTGGCATCACGCCTTGCCTAGCCTTGGCTGCCGGGCACCTTGAGCTCCTGGCCAACCTGCAGGCGGGTGTTTCGCAACTGATTGAGGCTACGCAACAGGGCCACCGTGGTCTGGTAGCGCTTGGCGATTTGCGAGAGCGTGTCGCCAGGCTTCACGCGGTGAACCTGGGCGCTGTCGGCCAACATGAACGGCGTTTTGACCGTGTTGCGCACCAACGGGCCTTCGTGAGCCTCAAGGTTCGCCAAAAAGGTATCCACTTGACCAATGGGCAGCAACACTCGGCGAGCCTGGCGCCCCATGATCACACCGCGCCTGAAGCCCGGGTTGAGAGCGATGAAATCTTCGAGCGGCATATCAGCCAGTTCCGCCGCCAGTTCCACGTCGATATCCTGGAGTCGTGGCACTTCCACGAAATAGGGCCGGTTGTCGAGCTTGGGCAATGATGCGCGATAGCGGCGCGGCTGGTTGATGATGTTTTTGAGCGCCTGAAGCTTGGGGTAATAGGCGCGGGTTTCTTCGGGGAGGTCGAGCGCGAGATAGTCGGTGGGCAAGCCCGCCTCTTGGTTGCGCTTGATGGCGCGGTGCACCGAGCCTTCTCCCCAGTTGTAGGAGGCCAGCGCCAGATGCCAGTCGCCCTGGAACTCAAAGAGGTACTCGAGGTAGTCGAGCGCGGCTTTGGTAGAAG
The DNA here is from genome assembly GCA_029265335.1 of Alcaligenaceae bacterium. GTDB lineage: Bacteria > Pseudomonadota > Gammaproteobacteria > Burkholderiales > Burkholderiaceae_B > Verticiella. The sequence goes on along the minus strand of JAJUJN010000035.1, from coordinate 7,249 downwards.
CGACCGGGTCGCGACGCTCATCCACCCATTCGTTCTGCTGCAGCTTGAAATGGCGCGCCGTGCTGGGGATGAACTGCCACAGGCCGGCTGCCTGGGCGCGCGAGAACGCGCTTGGATCCCAACCGCTTTCGATGAAAGGGACAAGGGCCAGTTCGGACGGCAGACCGCGCCGATTGATTTCTTCGATCACGTAAAACAGATAGGGGGTGGCCTTTTCGGCCAGCAGACGCAGACGTTCGGGGCGCGAGGCGTAGTAGTTTGTCCAGTATTCCACCTCTTCGCCTTGCATGTTGGGAATGGCGAAACCCAAACGCATGCGCTTCCAGATGTCGGGCGCGGGGGCCACGAGATCCACTGTAGGGAACATCTGTGGTGGTGCGTAGCGTTCCGCCATTGACACTTCGGTACGCTCCGGCCCAAAGCTGGTACAGCTGGCAAGCGTGAGTGCAGCGGCAACGGCAAGAACGCGGTTGTAGAAAGCGCTGTTCAACGAAAATCGTCCTTCCAGGCGCGCAAGGCGCCAAAAGTTTCGACTCCCGGCTTGACCGGCCGGCCGACGTGTTGGGACACAGCAGCCACCACCGTTTCTTCGCTCGCGCGCAGAAACGGATTGACAGCAAGCTCGTGTTCCAGACGCGTGGGCACGGTGCTTTCACCTCGCTCACGCATGGCCGCGGCCTCTTCCTGCCAGGCGCCCAGGGCGGTGTTGTTGGGTTCAACCGCACAGGCCCAGCGTAGATTGGCCAGCGTATATTCGTGGGCGCAATATACCCGCGATTGGCCAGGCAAGGCCATGAGCTTGGCAAGCGACTGGTGCATTTGTGCGGCCGTGCCTTCGAACAGGCGACCACAGCCGGAAGCAAAGAGAGTATCGCCGCAAAACAAGACGGGCTCCTCTCCCGCAGCCCGCCCATGATACGCGATATGGCCCGCGGTGTGACCAGGAACATCGAGAACGTGCAGGGAAAGGTCGAGCTCGGGCAGTTCCACGTGGTCGCCTTCGCTCAGTCGTACGTCGCAATGCGGCAGTTCTTCGGAGGCGGGGCCGTATACCCTGATATCGCCCAGTTCCATCAGCTCCATGACGCCACCGACATGATCGCGGTGGTGGTGAGTCAGCAATATGGTGGTGAGCTCAAGCTCATGGCGGCGAATCACTTCGAGCACCGGCGCCGCCTCGCCCGGGTCGACCAGGGCCAGTTTGCGCCCCTGGCGGATGGCCCAAATGTAGTTGTCTTGAAAGGCCCTAATGCCGTGAATGCCAGCAGGCGTTGTATAGTCGGTGTCCATTGCGTTGTTGCCTCCTTATGCGATCTGCTGATACTGACTCGTGTCAGGCCATTGTAAAACTCGGTGCCTGGTTCCGCTCCCCGGCGGGTCAATACGTCCAGCAATGGGAGCAGCGCCGGCTCGACGCCATTGTCGAAGACGTCTTCGGCTTTGTGGCGGTACAGGTGGGCTTTCACGAGTACAACGCGCTACGTAAAAACCGCATCCCCTTCCGAGCCTATTTCGGTCCGGTTCGCCCCGAGGCCGAACAAATCGCCCAATGGCACGGCGTGGGTGTGGCCGACGCCGCTGCATTGCCCTTGGCCAGCCAGAGCGTGGAATTACTGGTGCTGCCGCATGTGCTCGAGTACGCGCACGACCCCCATGCCGTGCTGCGCGTGGCTGAACGTGTTCTGTTACCCGAGGGCCGTTTGGTCATTGTGGGCTTCAACCCACGGAGCCTCTGGGGCGCCCGACACCGACTGGGTCGCGAGGGATGGCTGCCGCAAACCGGGCGTTTTATCGCTTTGCCTCGCCTGAAAGACTGGCTCAAGTTGCTTTCATTCGAGCTCGACCGCGGCCATTTCGGCTGCTACGCCCTGCCTCTGGCCAGTTCCGCCGCGCTGCGCCGCATGGCCTGGCTCGACAAGGCCGGCGACCGCTGGTGGCCTGTGGGCGGCGCGGTCTACATCGTTTCCGCCATCAAACGCGTGCACGGCATGCGTCTGGTGGGCCCGGCCTGGAAGCGCAAGCGGGCTCCGGCGCGCGCCCAGGTGGCAATCAATCGCCGTCCTCATGCCGAGGGCGAACGTTCAACTTTACATTCCACAATTCATGACCAACCCTGAGGTACACATCTGGACCGACGGGGCCTGCAAAGGCAACCCTGGCCCCGGCGGCTGGGGGGTGCTGCTGCGCGCCGGCCCCCACGAAAAAACATTCTTCGGTGGCGAGCCGCACACCACCAACAACCGCATGGAATTGCAGGCCGTGATCGAAGCCTTGCGAGCGCTCACCCGCCCTTGCAAGGTGGTGATTCACACCGATTCGCAATATGTCCAAAAAGGAATCACCGAGTGGTTGGCCAACTGGAAACGCCGAGGCTGGCGCACGGCCGACAAAAAACCGGTCAAGAACGCCGACCTCTGGCAGGAGCTCGATGCGGAGCGCAATCGCCACGAAGTGCAATGGCGCTGGGTGCGCGGCCATGCGGGTGACGCCAACAACGAACTCGCCGATGCGTTGGCCAACCAGGGTGTGGATCAAGTGCGTCAGAGTGGAAGAATCGTTACCAAGTGAACCATTTGGCAGCGATCGCGTCTATGATTCGGGCGTTCTTTCGACAGCCAACCCAAGGCGCACTTCACCGCTTACGCCATGTCAACACGTTCCACCCTCGTCGTTCTTGTACTCGCCCTCGTCGTCGGGGTGGCCGTTGGCTATTTCGTGCCGCGCCATTTCCCACAATGGTTGCCAGGGCACCAAGCCGAGCTGGCCGCACCTGGCTCAGCCCCTGCCACTCAGGCTCCTCCGCCACGGTCTCGCGCACCCACCGTGGTGGAAGTCGTGGAAGTGCAACGGGCCCCGCTGGAGCGGCGACTCAACGCTGTTGGCACTCTGGTGTCCGACGAGTCGGTGATGCTGCGCCCCGAAATTGCCGGTCGCTTACGAGAGATCCGCTTCAACGAGGGCCAACAGGTGGAAGAAGGCGAGCTCCTGTTTCGTCTCGACGACGATGTGGCGGCCGCCGAGTTGCAGCAGGCGCGTGCCAACCTGGCTCTGGCCGAAAGCAAGTTCCGCCGCTCGGCTCAATTGCAGCAACAGGGTTTCATCAGTCAGCAAGCGCAGGATGAAGCCGAGAACGCGCTGCGCGTGGAGCGCGCCAACGTGGCGCTGGCTCAGGCCAAGCTCGACCGCACCCGAATCCTCGCGCCCTTCACGGGTCAAATCGGCCTGCGCAATGTGTCGGTAGGCGATTATGTGACTGCAGGGCAAGACCTCGTCACCCTACAAGCGATCGACGAGCTCAAAGTAGACTTTCGCATTCCCGAAACGTATCTGCCGCGCTTGAGCGTGGGCCAGGCGTTGAGCATCAGCGTGGATGCCCTGCCCGGTGCCTGGCGCGATGGCACGGTGGCGGCAATCAGCCCACTGGTGGATGTCTCCGGCCGCGCGGCTCTGCTGCGCGCACGCATTCCCAACCCCGAACGCCAATTGCGTCCCGGCATGTTTGCCCGCGTGAATCTGGTGCTGGACACCACCGAAGCCATCATGGTGCCCGAGACCGCTCTGGTGCCGCGCGACGACCAGCAATTCGTCATGCGAGTCGACGGCGATCGCGTGACCGAAGTGGCGGTTGCGATCGGCCAACGGCAGCAAGGCATGGTGGAAATCATGCAGGGACTGGAGGCCGGCGACCAGGTGGTGGTGGCGGGTCTGCAGAAAATCAGTGATGGCTCGCTGGTCGATGCCACCGTCGTGACCCACGAGTGAGACGGCCAAGGGCCGATCCCCAATGATTCTTTCCGATACCTGCATCAAGCGGCCGGTTTTTGCCACGGTGCTCTCGCTCATCATCGTGATGGTGGGCCTGGTCTCCTTCGAGCGGCTGACGGTCCGCGAGTACCCGGCCATCGATGAACCCATCATTTCTGTGCGTACCACCTATCCCGGGGCGTCCGCCGAGGTGGTGGAGTCACAGGTCACCAAGGTGCTCGAAGACTCGATCTCCGGCATCGAAGGCGTCGAGTTGATGACTTCGCAGAGTCGTTCCGAGCGCAGCAACATCAACGTGACTTTCGTGCTTTCGCGCGACCCCGACGCCGCCGCGGCCGAGGTGCGTGACAAGGTTTCGCGGGTGCGGCAGCGTCTGCCCGACGAAGTGGACGAACCGGTGATTGCCAAGGCGGAGGCCGACTCCAGCCCGGTGGTGTTCATTGCGGTAGAAGCCGGCGAGCTCAGCACTACCGAAGCCTCCGACTACATCAATCGCTACATCAAGCCCCGCTTATCGGTGTTGCCCGGCGCCGCCGAGGTGCGCGTATTCGGTGAGCGCCTGCCCTCGATGCGCATCGATCTCGATCGCGACAAGCTCGCTGCTTTCGACCTCACCGTGCAAGACGTGGAAGCTGCCCTGCGCAACCAGAACGTCGAGATACCGGCAGGTCGAATCGAGTCGTTCGACCGCGAATTCTCGGTGGTGGCCGAAACCGGTCTGCAAACGCCCGCCGAGTTCCGCAATATCGTTTTGGCGCATAGCAACGGCTACGCGATACGGTTGGGCGACGTGGCCCATGTGAGCCTGGGCCCGGCCGACGAGCGTGTGGTGTCGCGGTTCAATGGCGAAACCGCGCTCAATATCGGCCTGATCAAGCAAAGCACTGCGAACCCGCTGGATCTTTCCACTGCGGCCAGGGCCGAGATCGAAGAGATCAACCGTAACCTGCCTCCGGGCATGCGGCTCAATGTGGCCTACGACTCCTCGGTGTTCATCGAGGCCTCGATTCGAGCCGTGTTCGTGACCATCGCCGAAGCGGTGGTGCTGGTGGTGTTGGTGATCCTGTTCTTTCTGCGCAACGGACGTGCCACGCTGATCCCCCTGGTTACCATTCCCGTGTCCTTGATCGGCGCCTGCGGCTTGATGTACGCCGCGGGTTTCTCCATCAACACGCTCACTCTGCTGGCCATGGTGCTGGCCATCGGCATGGTGGTCGACGATGCCATCGTGGTGCTGGAGAACGTGTACCGCCATCTGGAAATGGGCAAGAGTCGTTTGCAGGCAGCCTTCGACGGCACGCGCGAAATCGCCTTCGCGGTGATCGCCATGACCCTCACGCTCATTACGGTCTACGCACCTTTGGCCTTTGCCACGGGTCGTACGGGGCGTTTGTTCATCGAATTTGCGCTCACGCTGGCGTCGGCCGTGGCGTTTTCGGGGCTGGTGGCCCTCACGCTCACGCCCATGATGTGCTCGCTGTTACTGCGCGACGAACACAAGGCTCAGCATGGCTGGCTCTACCGGGTGATTGAGCGCGGCCTGCAGGGCTTGCTGAAAGCTTATCGCGGGGTGCTGCGTTTGGCCTTGCGCCATAGTGCGATTGTGGTGTTGCTGGGCTTGTTGGCTGGCAGCAGTATGGTGCCGCTCTTTCAGCTCCTGCCCAGTGAGCTCGCGCCAGTCGAAGACCGCGGCGTGATCTTCGCCCGGGTGCAAGCGCCCAATGGTTCAACGGTGGATTACACGCTGCGCAACCTGATCCGCGCCGAAGTTTTCTACGAGGATATTCCCGAACTCGAAGCCCACCAGGCCTTCGCCGGCTTCCCCACGGTCACCGATGGTACCGGCATCGTGCGCCTCAAGCCCTGGGATGAGCGCGAACGCTCGCAGCAGGAAATCGCAGAACAGCTGCGGCCTCAGTTCGATACGCTGCCCGGGGTGCGAGCGTTCGTGACCAACCCGGCGTCGCTTGGTCAGTCGTCGCGCGCCTCGCCCATTGAGTATGTGCTGATGAGCCAGGTGCCCTACCCCGAGTTGGCGCGTTATGTGGATGCCTTCATGGCAGAAGTTGCCGAATATCCGGGCGTGCGCAACCTCAATTCCGATTTGCGCCTGAATACCCCCGAACTTCGCGTGCAGGTGGATCGCGAGCGATTGGCAGATGCCAATGTGGATGTGGCCACCGTGGGCCGCACTCTCGAAACCATGCTCGGCGGGCGGCAAGTTACGCGCTTTCAAGAAGACGGCGAACAATACGACGTGATCGTGCGCGTGGCCGCCGATGAGCGCGCCACCCCCGATGATATCGAGAACATCTATGTGCGTAGTCGCGACGGCGGCATGGTGTCGTTGAGCAGCCTGGTAAACGTCAACGAGGCGGTGGCGCCGCAATCGCTCAATCACTTCAACCGCCTGCGCGCAGCGGTGATATCGGCTCAGCTCTCGCCGGGTTATTCACTGGGTGAAGCACTCGCCACTTTCGACGAGGTGGCTGAGCGCATTCTGCCGCCCACCGTGCAAACCGATCTGGCCGGGCAATCTCGCGAATATCGCGACTCATCGGCGAGCATTTATTTGGTGTTCGCCATGGCGCTCGTCTTTATTTATCTGGTGCTGGCTGCGCAGTTCGAAAGCTGGCGCAACCCCTTGGTGATCATGGTCTCGGTGCCTTTGTCGCTCACCGGCGGCATGTTTGCCCTGTGGATCACCGGCGGCAGCTTGTCCATCTATAGCCAGATCGGCCTGATCACCCTGCTGGGGCTCATGACCAAGCATGGCATTTTGATTGTGGAGTTCGCCGATCAGCTTCGCGCCCAGGGCATGGAGCTTACCGATGCAGTGCTCGAATCCAGCGCCCTGCGCTTGCGGCCGATTCTGATGACCACCGGCGCCATGGTGCTGGGGGCCATCCCCCTGGCCCTGGCCACGGGGGCCGGGGCCGAATCCCGGCAGCAGATCGGCTGGGTCATCGTCGGCGGCCTGCTGCTGGGCACCTTGTTCACCCTGTTCGTGGTGCCCACCGTCTATACCCTGCTGGCGGCCCGGAAAAGCGCCCCTGGGTCAGCCCCGGGCGAAGCCGGGGCCTGAGGCGCGCGCGGAAGCGGCTACTTGCGCGCCAGCTCCCGGGCGGCCTGGATCACCTCGGCTTCCAGCACCTGGGTATCCACGCCGCTGAAACCCTGCACCAGGATTTCCTCGAAGTTTTCCGCCTGGCTGGCTTCCTCGCTGTCTTTGGGGCGGCTGTAGCCGTTCCGGATGGCCTTCAGCTGGGCCATCATCACCTCCGGCTCGCTCAGGCCGGTGTCCACGCCCTCGGGCAGCTCGGCCCCCAGTTCCAGCAGCAGCTGCACCACCTGGGGTTTCCGGGCCCGGATGGCCATGCTCAGGGGGGAGGTGGGGGCCAGGTTGTCGGGGCGGTTCACCTTTGCCCCATGGGCGATCAGCTCCCGGGCGATGTCCCCGTGGCCGAGAAAGCAGGCCATGCCC
>JAJUJN010000381.1 GCA_029265335.1 Alcaligenaceae bacterium | reverse complement strand
TAGGCTGGTCAGGCCAGTCAGTAGCAGGCAAGCGAAGATGACCGAGGGGGAACGTCCGAAAATCATGGGGGTTCTCTTCATTGCTGCGGTGCAGGTTGCGTCTCGGGCACGAAAGAGGCCAGCCAGCCCAGGGTGGCTGTGGCCCCGCGCACCAAAAGGTTCAAGGGGAACGGCAAATATTGGGCCAGGCGCACATAACCTTGCCAGCTGGTTTTCATGACTTCTTTCAGGCTCGTAAAAGGGCGGTCGGGCTCGTGGGTTTTTTCGCTCACCAGCCAGGAGTCGGCACGTGCAAACGTGCACTGCACAAGATCGATATGCTGGCGGCGCGTGAGCTGACCAAAGCGCAAGCCCAGGTTGTTGCCCGTGCGGCGCACGAGCTCTACCGGAAACGCGCGCTGGTGTTCGCCGCGCATCAGAATCAGGCGCAAACCGCTCTCGTGCGGAAGATCGATCGACTCGCCGAGTTCCAGCGCCACGCCGGTTTCCGAAAAATCCACCAGGGTGGCCGGGTAGGTATGACCCGACTCCAGCTCCAACACTGCGGGCAGCGCCACCGGCACGCGATGCGCCTCGCGCACCTGGCGGGTTTCGGCGGCCACCGCAATGGCGCAACCCAGCACCGTGAGGTTGTAGAAAGTCCACGTCATCGCGAGCACCACAGCAAATTGTTCGTGCTCGGGGCCGGCCACCAGTCGCCAGACGCCAAACAGCATGCCCACGATATTGGCCAGAGCCAGCACCACAAACGGGTGCGAGATCTTCCAATCGAAGTAGTCGTCGGGAATCAGGCCACCCTTGGCGGTGACGTTGAACTTGCCCTTGTGGGGTGCGAACAACGCCACGGTGGTGGGGCGTGCGATATACCAGGCCAGCACAGTTTCATACACCTCACCCCAGAAGGTGCGACGGTAGCTGCCCTGCATCTGCGAGTTCGTGAGAATCGCATGCGCCAGATGCGGCAGTACATAAAGAATGATGGCAAGTGTGGTGGTGTAGAGAATGTAGGAATGCAGGATGAGAAAGGCCAGCGGTATGGTGAGGTAAACGAGGCGCGGCAGCCCGGCCAGAAAATGCAGCATGGCGTTGGTATAGCTGAGCCGCTGGCCCAGCGTGAGTCCTGGCCCGCGCAAGGGGTTATCCAGCCTGAAGATCTGCACCATGCCGCGCGCCCACCGAATCCGCTGGCCGATGTGGGCCGACAGGCTTTCGGTGGCCAGCCCTGCGGCTTGCGGCACCTTGATGTAGGCCGAGCGCCAGCCCTTGCGATGTAGGCGCAGCGAGGTGTGCGCGTCTTCGGTCACGGTTTCGGTGGCCAACCCACCGATACTCTCCAGGGCAGTGCGTCGCAGCACCGCGCACGAACCACAGAAGAACGCGGCGTTCCACAGGTCATTGCCATCCTGCACCAGGCCATAGAACAGCGCGCCCTCGTTGGGTGCTTTGCGAAACTGCCCCAGATTTCGCTCAAAAGGATCCGGTGAAAAGAAATGATGCGGCGTTTGCACCAGGCCCATCTTGGGATCTTGCACCATCCAGCCCACGGTGAGCTGCAGAAAGGAGCGCGTTGGAATGTGGTCGCAGTCGAAAATGGCCACCAGCTCGCCATCGGTCTGGGTGAGGGCATGGTTGAGGTTGCCGGCTTTGGCGTGCCGGTTGTCGGCCCGCGTGATGTAGTTCACGCCCGCTTCCTCGGCAAACCGCCTGAAACTCTCGCGCCGACCGTCGTCCAGCAAGTGGATGCGCAGCTTGTGGGCCGGCCAATCCAGCCCCAGCGCCGCATACACCGTGGGCCGTACCACTTGCAAGTCTTCGTTGTAGGTGGGAATGAACACATCCACGCTGGGCCAGGTGTCCGGATCTTCGGGCAGCGGTGCCACAGGTCGCTTGAGCGGTCGGGCGGTTTGCAGATAGCCCAGAAAGAGCACGCACCAAGAATAGGTTTCGGCCGCCAGCAAAACAATGCCAAAAAAGGCATCCATGGGGTGATCGAGGTTGAGCGTATCGGTGTAGCGCCACCAGATGTAGCGCACCGATACAAGCACCGAAAGTACGATCAGCATCAAGATCGAAAAGTGCGAGGGCACGCGGCGTACGGCAAGCGCCATGAACCAGAGCAAAACCACGAACGTGACCTGGGCCATCAGCGAAAAAGGCTGCGTAGCCACCAACAACAGAATCGGGAGCAGCAGTAGCGTGACCGCGCCCAATAGCCACACCGGAGCCTGGGCTAGTGCGGGCACCTTGAGCTGAGCCACTTCGATCACTGGCTGCAGGCGTGGCGCCAAAGTCTGGTGAAGCCTCAGGCCGAGCTTGCGCCGGATGTTGCTCAGCCGACGTCGGTGCTGTGGGTTCCGCACGGCGGAAGACCGGGAGCTGGGGGAGCGAATCAGCGCTACCCAGAGAAATTGCAGCAAGTAGCGCAAGCCATCGCCAAAGCGATAAGGCCGGGAGCTGAGATGCGCAAACCAAGAGCGCCACTGCCGCAAGGTCTGTTGCCAGGCTGGGCTTTCAAGGCGCAGGAACAAGCAGGCCAAGCTGCTGGCCAGCAGGTATAAAGGCGTGACCAAGGCGCCCATGCCGCGCTGGGTACGGGCGTGCTCGCGCCGGCGTTGCAGCGGCTTTTCCAGAGGGGGAGCGAGAAAG
>JAJUJN010000394.1 GCA_029265335.1 Alcaligenaceae bacterium | reverse complement strand
CCCGTAGATGCTGTTCGAAGGCGGCGAGCACCAGCACGAAGAGCACCAACAAGGAGGCGAGCTGTGCCGCCGCCGGCAGATTGAACAGCCCGAACCACGACCGATAGATGGCCGTGGTGAAGGTGTCGTAGTTGAACACCGCCACGGCGCCGAAGTCGGCCAGCGTTTCCATGAGGGCGAGAGTGAGTCCGCCGATGATCCAGGGGCGCGCCATGGGCAACGCCACGTGGAAGAAGGCGCGCTGCTGCGACATGCCCAAGGTTTGCGCGGCTTCCATGGCGCGGCGCCCCTGTGTGCCGAAGGCATTGCGCGCCAGCAGATACACATAGGGATAAAGCGCCAGCACCAGCACGATGGTCACTGCCAGCAAACCGCTACGCACGTTGGGCACCATGGCGCTGGTGCCGATAGTGGCGCGCAGAAAACGCTGCACCGGCCCCGAGAAGTCGAAAATGCCGATCTGCACGAAGGCCAGCACATAGGCCGGGATGGCCAGCGGCAGCATCAGCGCCCACGCAAAAAAACGCCGGCCTGGAAAATCACAGGCCGCCGTGAGCCACGCCAGCGGTACGCCAACTCCCAATACTCCAATGCCCACGGTGAGTACGAGCAGGAGGGTATTGCGCAGTACATCGGGCAGAACATACTGCTGCAGATGTTGCCAGACCTCGGGTTGAGGCGACAGAAAATACCCTGCTACAACTGCCAGCGGGACAGCTGTGAGCAGGGCGATGGGCAGCGCAAGCACTGCCCCGGGAGACAGCGGTTTTTTAACGGTAACCGGCACGGTCCAGCAGACGAATCGCCACTGGTTGCAGGCTACCGATCTCTGCCGCGTTGGTGGTGTTGGGCGTGAAAGTGCCCCACGATTTCACAATGGGTTCAGGTTCCACGTTGGGGTTGACCGGTCCTTCGAAAGTGCCGTGAGTGTAGCCTGTTTGGGCCTCGGCAGAAGCCAGCCATTCGAGCAATTTGATTGCGCCCTCGGGGTTCTTGGCGTGCGCGGTCACGCCGCCGCCCGACAGGTTCACGTGTGCGCCACCTTCGCCTTCACCCTGGTTGGCCCAGAACAGCTTGACCTTCTCGGGAAACTCGGGATCCTGGTTGGTGAGCCGCCCATAGTAATAGGTGTTGGCGATGCCCACGGCGCATTGACCGGCGGCCAAGGCTTCGAGCAATTTGGTATCGCTGGTAAAGACGTCGGTGGCCAGGTTGTTCACCCAGCCGCGAGCGATCTCTTCGGTGGCTTCCTCACCATGCTCGGCCACCAGCATGGCAGTGAGCGATTGGGTATAGGTTTGCTTGCTGGTGCGCAGGCAGAGCTTGCCTTCCCATTTGGGGTCGGCCAGATCTTCGTAAGTGGACAGCTCGCTTTCTTCCACCATGTTGGGGTTGTAGAAAATAGTGCGCTCGCGTCGCGACAGGCCGAACCAATGGCCTTCGGGGTCGCGCAGGGCGGCCGGAATATCATTCTCGAGCGATTCGGATTGAATCGGGCGCAAGAGACCGCGATCGGCAGCTTGCCAGAGGTTACCCACATCGACCGTGATCAGGAGATCGGCCGGCGAGCCTTCACCTTCGGCGGCCAGGCGCTCCATCAGGGCATTACCCCGATCGGTGAGCATGCGTACCGGCACGCCGGTTTCTTCGGTGTAGCGATCGAGCGTGGGCTTGAGCAATTGCTCGATACGCGAGGAATAGATGGTAACGGGCTCTTCGGCAGCCTGAAGGGCCGCCGGCAGCGCGGCGGTGCAAGCGACCGCTGCGGTGATGGCGAGATGACGTAGTGGCAACACGATGATGAGCTCCTCGTAGGAAAGCAAGAAGCGCAATTCTAACGTAAATGAGAACGATTCATGTTGATGTTGTGGGGCAGTGGGGCCGGGCTCGAGTGCGGTGGCAAACGCGCTCACCTCGGCTGGCAATGGGCAACGTTATGATTCCAGTTGGCGATGCCATCAATTCTTCATATAAACGTCATAAACTGGGTACTTATACAGATCATTGTGGGCGCAGGCCCTGAAATACATAAGCGATAAGGAGTGGTCATGCCAGAGCAAACACAACGGGCGTCCGAGCATACCCATCGACAGTTCGACGCCGAAATCGAAGCCGTACGGTCACGCTTTCTGCAAATGGGAGGCCTGGTCGAAGCCCAGATTTCCGATGCCGTCGACGGGCTCGCCAACGGCGATATCGATTTGCTCGATCGGGTGATTGCCCGCGAAGAAGACGTCAACCGCTACGAAACCGAAATCGATGAAGCCATCGGCCGGATTCTGGCCTTGCGCCAGCCAGCGGCCGTCGATCTTCGCATGATGATCACCCTCACCAAGATGATCACCGACATGGAGCGCTCGGGCGACGAAGCCGAAAAGATCGCGCGCATGGCCAAGATGGTTCACGAAGCCGGCATGCGCAACATGCCTGCGGTGGAGCTCTGGCACATGGCGGGTTACGTGAACAAGATGATGCGTCAAACCCTCGATGCCTTTGCCCGAGGCGACGCCCGCGTGGCCGCGGAAGTGGTGAAACAAGACAAATACGTG
>JAJUJN010000172.1 GCA_029265335.1 Alcaligenaceae bacterium | reverse complement strand
GAGAGCCATCGTCCTATCCTGCTTGGCGCCGGTGGGCAGCACATGAAACGTATCGGAACCGAGGCTCGTCAAGACATTGCTCAAATGCTCGAGCGACCGGTACACCTCGAAATCCACGTGAAAGTGCGGCGCGGCTGGACCGACCGCGAGAGCGCGCTGCGCGAACTCGGCTACGAATGAGCGCAGTCCGCACGCCCACGCCCCGTGTCAGCGAGGCTCCCGGCTTTCTTCTGCATAGTTCGCCCTGGCGCGAAACCTCCTTGCTGCTCGAAACCTACACGCGTGATCACGGTCGCGTGGTGATGGTGGCCAAAGGCGCGCGACGACCCACTTCCGCCTTGCGCCCGGTGCTGTCGATGTTCCAGCCTCTGTTGCTGTCGTGGTCGGGGGCAGGGGAGGTAAAAACCCTCACCCGCGCAGACTGGTGTGCTGCCCTGCGCGTATATGGTGGTCCCGCCTTGATGGCGGCCTGGTACCTGAACGAACTTGTGCTGCGCCTGCTGCCGCGAGAAGATGCTCACCCGGTGTTGTACGAGGCCTACGACGAGGCACTGCAACGCCTGGCATCCGGCAACGGCCAGACCGGGGCGGTGCGTCGTTTTGAATGGGTGATGCTGCGGGAAGCCGGCTACGGTATCGATGCGCCCACGCCGGATTTCGACGACCTCACCAACGAGCCGGCCTTACGCAAAGAGCTGCGCGTGCGGATTGAAGCGCAGCTGGAGGGCAGGGCGCTGGTGACGCGGCAGGTGGCGCAGGCGCTGCAGCGGTGGCGTCCTAGGGAGCTCGACACGGAGAACGGTGGCGGCCAAAGCCGCTGAATTCCTGCCGCAGGGCCGATGCGGCCTTACCCAGGTGCTTACCAGTTGGGCCCAGGGCGGATCAGCCCCACCACGCGGCCTTCGATGTGGAAGTCGTCGGCGTCGGTCACGATGATGGGATCGAACTCGTTGTTTTCGGGCAGCAACTGCCATTGCTGCCGCACCTTGTGCAGCCGTTTGACCGTGACTTCGTCGCCCAGGCGGGCTACCACGATCTGACCCGGTCGGGCTTCAGCCGTGCGCCGCACCGCCACCAGATCGCCCTCGAGAATGCCGGCGTCGCGCATGCTCATGCCGCGCACCGTGAGCAGATAATGCGGCGTTTCGGCAAAAAGCTGGGTATCGACTTCGAGGTGACGGGTGACATGTTCGGCCGCCAGCATGGGTTGGCCTGCCGCCACTCGACCCAACACGGGGAGGGCGAAGCGGGGCGGCGGCGCCGACACCGCTGGCGCTGCCTTGGTGCGACCAGCGGCACGAGCGCGGCCGTTGCCGACAGCCGTGCCGTTGGCGCGATTGCGGTGGTGGCCGGAAGTTGGCAGGGCGACCTCGTGGGCTGCTGCCGGCCCCGGCTCGCACAAGCGGATACCGCGTGAGGTGCCGGCAGTGAGTTCGATGGCGCCTTTGCGGGCGAGGGCGCGTAGATGTTCTTCGGCAGCATTGGCCGACCGAAAGCCCAGCTCGCGTGACAGCTCGGCCCGAGTGGGCGGAATGCCGGTACGCTCGATGATTTGCCGCAAGGTATCGAGAATTTGCTGCTGACGCTCGGTAAGGCGATTTTTCATGGTGACGTTGGGGCGCGGCGAGAGGCCGAGCGGAACTTTCCGACGCCTGTATTTTCATACAGTTTGCAGCGCTCGGCAAGCGCGCGCCCTTTTGGGCACGCTTGTGCGCCGAGGCTGCTATCCTCACAGTCATCGCCCGCACGTGCAAGGCAACACCCGATATGGCTAGAATAGGCATATGAACACAGGGCTGGAAACGACCCCCGAGCAGATACAAGAAGATCAAACCGCCACGCGTGAGCCACCGCTCTGGCAGGTGGTGCTGCTGAACGACGACTACACTCCCATGGAGTTCGTGGTCGAAGTGCTGCAGCGCTTCTTTGGCAAGGGCCATGAGCAGGCAGTTCGTGTCATGCTCAAGGTGCATCAAGAAGGGCGGGGTGTCTGTGGGGTGTATCCTTACGACATCGCCAATACGAAGGTGGTGCAAGTCAACCGCTTCGCGCGGCAACATCAACATCCGCTTCAATGCGTCATGGAGGAAGCGTGATCTCCCAGGAATTGGAAGTCAGCCTGCATATGGCTTTTGTCGAGGCACGACAAGCTCGGCACGAGTTCATCACCGTAGAACACTTGCTGCTGGCCCTGCTCGACAATGCCTCCGCCCTGGAGGTGTTAAAGGCATGCGCCGCGAATGTCGACGATCTTCGCCGCAACCTGCGGCAGTTCGTGCAAGACAACACACCGGTACTGCCGGGGGGCACCGACGCCGACACTCAGCCCACGCTTGGGTTTCAGCGCGTGATTCAGCGCGCCATCATGCATGTGCAGTCCACGGGCAACGGCAAGAAAGAAGTCTCGGGCGCCAACGTGCTGGTGGCCATCTTCGGCGAAAAAGATTCGCACGCCGTCTACTACCTGCATCAGCAGGGGGTCAGCCGGCTCGACGTGGTCAACTTTTTGTCGCACGGTGTCACCAAGCAACCTCAGGTCGAACCCAACCCCGCGCCCAAAGAGGCTCAATCGGCGGTTCCCGAGGGCGAGTCGCGGCCCACGCCACTCGAGCAGTTCGCTCAGAACCTCAATCAGGCCGCTCGTTCAGGCCGCATCGATCCTCTCATTGGCAGAGAAGACGAGGTCGAGCGTGTGGTGCAAGTGTTGTGCCGTAGGCGCAAGAACAACCCGCTGCTGGTGGGTGAGGCCGGCGTCGGCAAAACCGCCATCGCCGAAGGCCTGGCCTGGCGCATCACCCAAGAAGACGTACCCGCGGTGCTGCAAGAGGCCACGGTCTACGCCCTCGACATGGGCGCGCTTCTGGCCGGCACCAAATATCGCGGCGACTTCGAACAGCGGCTCAAAGGTGTGCTCAAGCAGCTCAAAGACAACCCCCGGGCCATCCTGTTCATCGACGAAATCCACACTCTCATCGGTGCCGGGGCGGCTTCGGGCGGCACGCTCGACGCCTCCAACCTGCTCAAGCCGGCCTTGTCGTCGGGCCAGTTGCGTTGCATTGGAGCTACCACGTTCACGGAATATCGTGGCGTCTTCGAAAAAGACCACGCCCTGGCGCGGCGCTTTCAGAAGATCGATGTCAACGAGCCCACGGTCGATCAAACCGTGCAGATTCTGCGCGGCCTCAAAACTCGGTTCGAAGACCATCACGGCGTCAAGTACACGGCTGCGGCCATTACAGCCGCCGCCGAGCTCTCGGCGCGCTACATCAACGATCGCCATCTGCCCGACAAAGCCATCGACGTCATCGACGAAGCTGGCGCTGCCCAACGCATTCTGCCCAAGTCTCGGCAGAAGAAAACCATCGGCAAGGCCGAGATCGAAGACATCGTCTCCAAAATCGCTCGCATTCCGCCGCAGTCGGTCTCGTCCGACGATCGCAACAAGCTCGCCACGCTCGAGCGCGATCTCAAGTCGGTGGTGTTTGGGCAAGACGAAGCCATCGAGGCGCTGGCCGCGGCCATCAAGATGTCGCGCTCCGGCCTGGGCAAGCCCGACAAGCCCATCGGCTCCTTCCTGTTCTCGGGGCCAACCGGGGTGGGCAAAACCGAAGTGGCGCGTCAACTGGCCTTCACCTTGGGCATCGAGCTCACTCGCTTCGATATGTCCGAGTACATGGAGCGCCACGCCGTGTCGCGCCTGATCGGTGCGCCCCCGGGCTACATCGGCTTCGATCAAGGTGGCCTGCTCACCGAAGCCATCACCAAAAAGCCGCATTGCGTGCTGCTGCTCGACGAAATCGAAAAGGCACACCCCGATGTGTTCAACATCCTGCTGCAGGTGATGGACCACGGCACGCTCACCGACAACAACGGGCGCAAGGCCGACTTCCGCAACGTCATCCTCATCATGACCACCAACGCGGGAGCCGAAAAGCTCAACCAGCGGGCCATCGGCTTCGCCCAGACGCGAAGCAAGGGCGACGAAATGGCCGACATCAAGCGCACCTTCACGCCCGAGTTCCGCAACCGTCTCGACGCCATCATCCCGTTTGCCGCTCTCGACACCCAGATCATCCTGCGGGTAGTCGACAAATTCCTCATGGAGCTCGAAGAGCAACTGCACGAGAAACGCGTCGAAGCCGTGTTTTCGGAGCGACTGCGAGGCTATCTGGCGCGGGAGGGTTTCGACCCGCTCATGGGCGCACGGCCCATGCAGCGTCTCATCCAAGACACCATCCGTCGCGCTCTCGCCGACGAACTGCTGTTCGGGCAGCTTGTGGATGGTGGCAAGGTGATGGTCGATCTCGACGACGACGAGCAGGTGGTGTTGCAGTTCGACGAATCCGGCTCCTCGGGCGGCAAGGGTGGCCGCACCGGTCGCGGCGGTGGTCCCAAGCCCCGTGGCGGCAAGTCGGGCAAACCGCCTGTTACGGCCGATCCCGAGCTTGCTGTGTAGCCGTGTAGCTGTGCAGGGGCCGAGTTCGCCCCTGCTTGGCAAAAAGGCCTGTCGCGTCAGTTGAGCGGCAGGCCTTTTGTGTGTTCAAGAGCCGTTTGGCGCCCGCATATCGGCTTCCCAGCGCTTCAGGGGAATCTCTACGCTATCGTCCCAGATTCTGCGCAGCAAGAGCTGCAGCTCGTCGGTGTCGCCGCGCTCGGCATGCCAATCGTACGGAACCACGTTCTGCCAGGGCTGGTCGGCGCCCGCGCGCTCCGCGATAACAAACCGAAAGAAGTGACGGCCGGCATGCCCCATGCGCAGATCGGTGACCACCAGTTGATTGTCCAGAATGTCGTAACGCAGCCAGTTGCCGGTAAACCACTCCAGGCGTTGACGCTGCGGATGTTCGCGCACGACAGGATCGGCAAGCACTTCGCGCCCGAGTTCGAAGCGTTCGAAGCGCGGTTCCCGGCTGTCGAGCAGGCCCACGAACCCTTCGTAGTAACCGCCGCGATCATCTTCGACCACGACTCGCCAGAGCAGATTGCTGAGCGGCGCACTGCCCATTTGCAGGCGCTGTACCGTAACGCCGGACTCATTGAAGGCATGCCGCACGCGGCTTTCGAGTGTTTGCTGGGTGACGGTAGCGAAGACCAGATACGTGGTGGTGAAGGCCAGCGCCCACCAGCACCATCGCGTAGGCATTGGGCGTTGGCGACTCACGGCGCTGCCCACCACCGCCAATATCAGCGGCAAGGTAAAGACAGGGTCTACGATGAAGAGCAGCCCGTTGGACACTGGAGTGGGTGTGAAAGGCCACCAGAGCTGCGTGCCATACACGGTAAAGGCGTCGAGCAGCACATGGGTAATGAGTACGGCCCAAATGGTGAAGG
>JAJUJN010000175.1 GCA_029265335.1 Alcaligenaceae bacterium | reverse complement strand
TTAACAAGCCTAGTCGGGTATACCCGCAGAGCTTTCAGGCCCGCTGGTGAAGTTCGTTTAACGACCAAAGCGCTCGCGCAGCACGTTCTTCTGCACTTTGCCCATGGTGTTGCGCGGCAGCTCTGACACCACATGCACTGCCTTGGGCACTTTAAAACCCGCCAATTGGCTTTTCACCGCGGCCTGGATGGCTTCGGCGTTGGGCGTTTGACCCGACTCCGGCACCACCACCGCGGTCACGGCTTCGCCGAAGTCGGGATGGGGCAGGCCGATCACGGCGGATTCCACGATGCCGGGCAGGGCGTCGATCACTTCTTCGATTTCCTTGGGATAGACGTTGAGACCGCCGGAAATGATGAGATCTTTGCTGCGGCCCACAATGGTGAGATAGCCGTCGTCGCTGAATACGCCGAGGTCGCCGGTGCGGAAGTAGCCATCGGCCGTGTGTTCTTCGGCGGTTTTTTCGGGCAGCTGCCAGTAGCCGGCAAATACGTTTGGGCCCTTTACCTGAATGCCACCCACGGTGTTGGCGGGCACTGGCTGGTCTTGTTCGTTAGCCACGCGCACCGACATGCCGGGCAGCGGTTGGCCAACGGTGCCGCAGCGGCGTTCGCCCTCGTAGGGGTTGGAAACGAACATGCCGCCTTCGGTCATGCCGTAGCGTTCGAGAATCACGTGGCCGGTGCGTTGCTCGAATTGACGGAAGGTGTCGGGTAGCAGTGGAGCTGAGCCCGAGATGAAGAGACGCATGTTGCGACACACTTCTGCGTTGAAGCCCGGCTCGGCCAGAAGACGGACGTAATACGTGGGCACACCCATGAACACGGTACTCTGCGGCAGCAGCTCCAGCACCCGCTCGGCATCAAAACGTGGCTCGAACCACATGGTGCTGCCGTTCCACAAGGCACAGTGCAGCGCCACGAACAAGCCATGAATGTGGAAGATGGGCAAGACGTGGAGCAGAACGTCGCCGGGCCGGAATTGCCAGAACTGATGGAGCACCTCTACGCCAGCGCGCAAGTTGCCGTGGGTAAGCATGGCGCCTTTGGGCTTGCCGGTGGTGCCCGAGGTGTAGAGGATGGCGGCAAGGTCGGAAGAGCTGCGCTCCACCGTGGTGAAGCGGGAGGGTTGCTCGTTGGCCAATTCGGCGAGACTGCCATCGCCGGCTTGGCCGAGGGTAAGGACGTGTGCCACGCCGGCAGTATTGGCCACGGCGCGCAAGCGCTCTTGGGCTGCAGGGGTAACCACAAAGACTCGGGGTTGAGCGTCGCTCAGCAGGTGCGCCACTTCCGCATCGCGATAGGAAGTGTTCATGGGCAGGAACACGCCGCCCGCCTGCAGGGTGGCCAGGTAGAGCGCCACGCCGTCGGTGGATTTGTCGATCTGCGCGGCCACGCGCTCGCCGGGGCTTACCCCCAGCTCAACCAGCGCATGGGCAAAACGCGCCACTCGCTCGGCCAGGGCCGAGTAGCTTACGCTGTTGCCATCGGGCAGCCGAAAAGCCACCTGATCCTGAGCAAAGCGTTGGGCAAAGAGCTCGTACAGAAAGCTGATCATTCCAGCGCCTGTTTGATTTGTTCGGCAATGCGCTCGAGCTCGGCCTGGTCGCCCATTTCGCGGGCGTGCATTTTGAGGTCTTCGCCCTGGCGCCGCGGGATGACATGAAAGTGCACGTGCGGCACGGTTTGACCGGCGGCCGCGCCATTGAACTGGCCAATGAACACGCCCTCGGGGCTGAGCGCCTTGCGGACCGCGTGGGCCACCCGTTGGGTGGTACGCATGCAGGCAGCGACGCCTTCAGGGGTCATCTCGAAGATGGTTTCGGCCGGCTCTTTGGTGAGGATGAGGCAATGGCCCGCGCTTTGCGGCATGATATCCATGATGGCGAGGGTCTGGTCATCTTCGTACAGGCGAATGGCCGGCGCTTCGTTGCGGAGGATTTTGCCGAAGATGTTGTTGGGATCGTAAGACATGATGGAAAATCCGTGAGAATTCGTTGATGGCGGTGTGAGTTAAAGTAGAACATTATCCATCGTGGCGCGCCGGTGCAAGGCGCGGGTCACGAGCCGTGTTTCCTGGAGTGCGTCACTCATGGTTTGGGTCAAGCGACTGTTGATCGCACTGGCGGCATTGGTGGTGGTCGCGGCGCTGGGCGTGGCAGCCCTCTTTGCATGGGTCGATCCCAACGATTACAAGCCTGCCCTGCAGCAGGCGGTCGAAGAGCGCTACCAGCGCACCTTGGCCATCGACGGCGATATTCGCCTGTCGCTGTTTCCGCGTCTGGCTCTCGAGATCTCGGGCGTGTCTTTGTCCGAACCCGGCACCGCGCAGTCGTTTGCCGCCATGGATACCGCCCGTGTGGCCGTGGCCTGGCTGCCGCTGTTGTCTCGCGATTTACGTATCGAACATGTGTCGGTCACGGGCCTCAAGGCCAACATCGTGCGCAACAAAGATGGCCATTTCAATTTCAACGACCTGGTGGCCGGCGCACCCGCCGTGATCGACGACGGCGCCAGCACGTCGCTTCCCGCGACCAGGTCCGAGCGCGGCGAGCCGCGTCTCGATTGGAATATCGCGGGGGTTTCGATCGAAGGCGGCGAACTGGCGGTTACCGACGCGGCCTCGGGCACCACCATGCGGGTGGAAGGCCTCAGCGCACAGGCCCAGGGCATTCAACTGGGCGAGCCGTTCAATGTCAGTGCCACGGGTCGGGTTCTGGGCCAGAGTCCGCGGGCCGACGCCAATCTGCAGCTGCAGGCGCAAATGCAGATCGGGCCTTACGCCGAACAATTCGCCTTCCGCCAGGTTCGCCTGCAGCTCGAGGGCGTGCTGCCGTCGCTCAAGGCAAAGCAGCTGGCGCTGTCGGGTTCGGCCGATCTCAACCTGCCCGAGTCTGAGCTGCGCTTGCACAAAATGGCGCTTGCGCTGCAGGGCGATGTGGCTTTGGCTACGCCACTCAACGGTCTCGATCTTCAGCTCCAGCTTGCCGACGCCAGTGCGGATTGGGCCGAAGGTCGTATTGATCTCACGGGCATCACCGGCAAGGCGCAAGGACTGCTCGACGGGCAGCCGTTCACGGCCACGCTCGATGCGCCCCGCGTGGCCAGTGCCGAAAGCGAACCCGTGGAGCTGCGTCTGCGCCGCTCAGGCGAACAACCCATCGATCTCACTCTGCTGATGGAAGGTCTGAGCCAGGCCGAGCAACATTGGCAATTGGAGCGTGTTGCGCTGCAGGGCGAGCTAGGTCTGCCCGAAAGCCGGCGCGCCCAGGTGGCGCTGCAATCGCCGGTAGTGTTCCGGCACGAACCCCCGAGCTGGCAGCTGCCTGAGCTGAAAGGCCAGGTGGATCTCACAGGGGCTGGGTTGCCAGACGGCGGGCTCGCCGTGCCCTTGAATGCGGCGGTGCGCTACGCGCCCGAGGCCCAGGAGCTCGAAGCCCAGGGGCAACTCGCACTCCACAACGAAACGCTGACGTGGCAGGTGAGCGGCCGTCAGCTCGCATCGCTGCCTGCTTGGCAAATCAACGTGAAGGGTGGCGAGCTCAACCTGGATCGGTGGTGGCCTGCTGCCGCTCCCCAAGTGCCCACCGCACCTACGGCGCCGCCGGCCGAGGGCGGCGCGGCCAGCAGTGATCAGCCACTGTGGAATCCCGCCAGTTTTGCCGATCTCGATGTGGCGCTCACCGCATCGTTTTCGGCTTTGCACGCACGCGGGGTGACGGCACGCGACGTGCACGCCGAACTGAGGGTGGCCGAGGGCGGAGCAGAACTTGGCCAGTTGCGCGCGCAGATTTTCGGCGGCAGTGTGCAGGCTTCCGGCCATGCCACGGCTGGGCAGCAACTTGCATTGCGGCTGAATGCCACGCAGGTGGCTCTCGAACCCCTGCTCATGACGCTCGCCCAAAGCAATCGACTCAGTGGCCGCGGCGATATCGAGCTCAACGTGCAAAGTGTCGGCCTGACCGAGCCCGAGCTGAGGCAGGCCTTGAACGGTAATCTGCGGTTGCAGGTGCGCAATGGCGCGGTGCGCGGCATCAACGTGGCGCAAACCTTGCGAGAGTTTCGCGCCTTGCTGGGCCAGGAAGACACCACTCAAGCAACCGACGATTCGCGCACCACCGACTTCAGCGAACTGCAGGTAAGCGCGCGCATCGCGGATGGCATGGCTACCGTCACCGACCTGGCCTTGGCCGCGCCGCTGGTGCGACTCACACAAGGCGAACCCGCCCGTATCAACCTCGTGCAAGACGAATTCGACCTCGTGCTGGTGGCCCATGTGGTGAACACTTCTACCGGCCAAGACGGCAAGAGCCTGGAGCAGTTGCGTGGTGTGGCCATACCGGTTCATGTAACAGGGCCATTGAGCGACCCCGAATACCGCGTACTCTGGAGTTCGGTAGGCAGCGCGGCCCTGGGCCGGGTGCTGCAAAATGAGGCCAGTCGTCAGTTGGACCGCTTGCTGGAGCGACAGGAAGACGAGCCTGCGCGGGCCTTGGGCGAAGCCCTCAAGGGGTTGTTGGGTCGCTGAGGAGACACGATGCAGATCGAAATGATCGAGATCCGTGAGCACCTTGCGCAGCATGCTCCGTTCGACACTTTGCCGGAAGAGGTGCTCGACGAACTCGCCACCCAGGTTGAGGTGGCGTACTTTCGCAAAGACAGCACCATCCTCGAGGCCGGCAGCGAGCTCACCGAACTACATTACGTAAGAAGCGGCGCGGTAGATCTCTTTCGCCGCAATGGCGAGCTGCACAATCGGCTGACCGAGGGCGATATTTTTGGTCAATCGAGCCTGCTGCGCGGCGGCAAGGTGCGCCTGGCGGCAAAAGCCTATGAAGACTCGCTGATTTATTTCATCCCGGGCGAGCTTTTCTTCCGGCTTTGCGAAGAGCACGAAAGCTTTGCCGACTTCGTCGAAGCTGAAGGACAGCCGCGCCTCAAGGCGGTGCTCGCCCATGAGAGCGAAGCCAACGAGCTGCGGCGCGTGAAGCTGCGACGGCTCATCAGCCGCCGGCCGGTCTGGGTGGCCCCAGATACCACCGTACGGGATGCGGCTCAGATCATGACCGAGGAGGAGGTATCGGGTTTGCTGGTGGTGCAGCCCGGACCAGTGGCGGAGCGTGAGAGTGAGCTGCCGGCCACGGCGCCGGAGCGCATGCTGGGCATTTTGACGGATCGCGACCTGCGCACTCGTGTGTTGGCGGCCGACCTGCCGGCATCGACCACCGTGCGGGACATCATGACACCTCG
>JAJUJN010000249.1 GCA_029265335.1 Alcaligenaceae bacterium | reverse complement strand
ATTTGCGAAGGTAGCCAAGTGGCAATGCTTGGGAAAGCGAGTATCAAGGCGAGGCATACCAAGCCTGCCAAAACGTAAAGCGTGATGTTCGCAAAGATCTGCCACGAACTCACATCGTGTATCAATCCCTTCACGACAAATACATTCATTCCCACTGGCGGTGTGATCAAGCCCAGCTCGACCACGATCATCACCACGATGCCGAACCAGATGGGGTCAAGCCCCAGCTGCACGATGATGGGGAAGAAAATCGGCAAGGTGAGAAACAGCATGGCCAGGCTGTCGAACACGCAGCCCAGCGCAATGTAGATGAGGCACATGGCCAGCACCACCATCAGGGGCGACACATTCAACGACTGCAACCAGTCGGCGGCCTGGTAGGTGAGCCCCGTCATGGTAAGGAAATTGCCGAAGATGGCGGCGCCGATGGTGACCGGGATGAGGATGGCGGTGAGCTCTGCTGCCTCCCATAGCGCCTCAAATACAAGACGCCATCGCGCGCGCCCGCGGGCGGCCATCAACAACAAGGCCCCGGCAGCCCCGATGCCGGCGCTCTCGGTGGGCGGGAAGATTCCCAGATAGAGGCCGCCAAACACAAATAGAAACAGCACCAGTACCGGCAAGGTATGCCGCAACGCGCTGAGGCGTTCCGACCACGCCGCCAGTACGGTGCCACCCATGCGATTCGGCCAGATGCGCGCGCTCACCATCACAGTGACCATATACAGCAACATCAGCAGAATGCCGGGCAACACGCCGGCAATGAAGAGCTGACCTATATCGGTTTCGGTGAGAATGCCGTAAATGACCATAGGCACACTGGGCGGAATCAGCATGCCTATAGTGCCGCCGGCTGCTACCGTGGCACCGGCAAAAGCTGGGTCGTAGCCATGACGCCGCATCTCGGGCACGGCCACCCGCGCCATCGTGGCCGCCGTGGCAAGCGAACTGCCGCTGACAGCGCTGAAGCCACCCGAGGCCCCCAGCGCAGCATGGGCCAGGCCGCCACGAAACCCCCCCAGCCACTTCTGCGCGGAGCTGAAGAGATCGTCGGCAATTCCCGATTTGAAAATGAACGCGCCCATGAGAACGAACAACGGAATGACCGATAGGCCGTAGCTCATGCCGATATCCAGCACTTGCTGCGATGCCATGGCCAGCGCCGCGTCCCAGCCTCGGAAGCTGGCAAAACCCGCCACTCCCACCACCAGCATGGTGTAACCCAGCGGTACCCCCACGAACGCAAGCGCGAACAGGGCAACAAATCCCAGAAAGGCGGTCTGCATGACGAGAGAGTCTCGGGAAGAAAACGATCAGGAAAGAGAACGGGGCTCGCGGGGCTCGACACGGGGCTCGAGTGAATCATCCCCCGGCGAGAGCGGTGTGCTGGCGTGAACATCTTGCGGCGAGATGCCCGCTGGCGGCGGCCGCAATGCGGCCAGGATGCTGGCTATGGCCGCCATGGCCGACAACACTGACATGGCATAGGCGGCTGGCCAGGTGGGTAACTGCAAATAGCCAATCGTGTTGCCCATGCTGCGCAGCCACGCGGCTTCACCCCAGAGGACCCAGGCTTGGGCTGCCAAAATGAAGGCGCTCACCAGGCACACCACGATGGATTGCAGGCGCTTCGCCACGCCCTTCAGCGAGCCATCGAGCAAGCCGATACTGATGTGGGAGCGGCGCAAGGTCACCACCGGCAATCCCGCAAACACCGCGATCAACATGGTGTATTGCGTGAGCTCAATCGCCCCCGTGAGGGGACGATTGAGAAAGTGCCGGCCCACGACGTCGATCGAAACGATCGCCAGCATGGCCAACAGCGCCAGCGCTGCTGCGCCCTGCAGCACACGCAGCAATACGCCACTGGCCATTATTCAGCCGCCAGCTCGCGCAATTGCTGGCGATAGAACTCAAGCGCTGCTTCGCCATCGATGCCGCGTTCGTTCATATCGGCAACCCACTCCGCGTCGAGGAAGGTGAAGATATCCTGCAGCGAGGCGTTGAGCTCGGGGTTTGCCTGCTGCACTTTCACGCCTTCGGCTTCAAGCTTCTGCCATGCGCGCTCTTCGGCAGCGTCGAGCGCCGCCATACGCTCGGCAAACGCTTCGCCGCTCAATGAGCGAACAATGTTCTTGTCTTCTTCAGACAAGCGATTGAAGGAACGCTCGTTCACCATCAGGGCGAAGCTACCCGCCGTGCTCAGGTCTTCGAAGCGCAATACACCTTCGGTACTGGGCGCCAGGTTGAAGCCCAGCACGTCTAACGCGGTGGCCGAGCCGTAGGCGTCGATGGTGCCTTTGGAGGCCAGTTCGAAGTAGCGTGCCATGGGCCCGGCCACAATGCCCGCCGTAACCTTGCCGTATTGATGCGCGGCCGTGCTCGGCAGGGTGGCCATACGCATCTCAGACATTTCGTCCAGCGTTTGCGGGCAAGGCTTCACGCAAAAGAAGGATTGCGGAGGAAAGGCGAACAGCGCCAGCAGTTCAGTGCCTTGATACCGGTCGTCGTCGGCGAAGAACTTCTCGTGGGTGCGCCACAACGCCTTGGATACGACCTCGGCAGTACCGCCCATATCGGGCAGCTCGGTGATGACGTCGGGCCGCAGCCGTTGCGGCATCATGCCCGGCGACTGCACAGAAATATCGGCAATGCCACGCTGCACCATGTCGAACTGAGCCGGAGGGGGCGCCAGGCTGCTGGCCGCAAACTCTACCTCCACACGCCCATCCGTTTCGGTTTTGATCGCCTCCGCCCATGGCACCAGCACCTCGGCATACAGAGGGTGCATGGTAGGGAAGAAAGTGCTCAACAGGAGCTTCTGCTGCGCCTGCGCCGTGCCAGCCGCGCATCCCAACGCGCCGGCAACGGCCAGCAATTTGAAAAACCTCGAGATTTTCATCGTGTTCCTCCAAGTTCTCTTTGAATTCTTCAACTGCCCAACTGCCCGGTTGCCCACGCACGGCTTTGAATCTTTACCAACCAGCCGACCCAAGGTGGGGTCCCAGGCGATGACCCGGGGTAGTGATGACCCCGGGTGAGGCATCAAGGGTCAAGCATTAATTCTGCGCCGAAATCCCGGCTTCTTCGATGACCACCTTCCAGTGTTCCGCCTGCTCTTCGATGTGCTTGCGGGTTTGCTCGGGAGAGTCGAAGCGCAGGGCAATATCGAGGTCGCCCTCAAAACGCTCCTTCACACCAGGACGCTGCAGAATGTCGGTGAGCAATTCGTTCCACAATTGAACGATCTCGGGCGGCGTACCGTTGGGAGCGGCAAACAGATACCCGAAGGTGGAGGAGTAATCCTCGGTGCCTGGAATACCCGATTCGCGCACCGTGGGCACGTCGGGCAGCAATTCATTGCGTTCGGTACCCGACACCGCCAGCGGCAGGAAGTTGCCCGACTCCACATGCGGCACCACGCCGGCCACCACCAGGAAGCCGGAATCCACCAAGCCGGCCAGCATGTCGTTCACGGCGGGCGGGTTGCCCTTGTAGGGGATGTGTCGCATGTCGAGGTCGGCGGCCCGTGCGAACGATGCCATGGTGAGGTGCCCAGGCGACCCGATGCCAGCGCTGGCATAGGTGAGATCGCGCTCCTTGCCCAGTTCCACGAACTCGTCGATGGTTTCCACACCCAGCGACGGAGGCACTACCAAAGCCTGGCTGAAATCGCCGATGGGGTGGATGAAGGTGAGGTCGTCCATCGCATTGAAACCCGGGTTGGGCGACACATACGGCACCGCAGTGGCGGTGATATCCAAGGCCACGAGCAATGTATGACCGTCGGGCTCGGCACGCGACACATAACCGCCGCCAATGGTGCCTGCGGCACCCGGCCGAGTTTCCACAATGATGGGTTGATCGAAATCTTCGGAGGCGGCTTCGGCAATAAGGCGGGCGATGAGGTCGAGCGGGCTT
>JAJUJN010000168.1 GCA_029265335.1 Alcaligenaceae bacterium | reverse complement strand
GTTTCTCGTCGCAAAGGCAGGGTTCGCAGTCGCTGTCAGAAATCAACATGGTGCCGTTGATCGACGTCATGCTGGTGCTGCTGGTGATCTTCATGATCACTGCACCCTTGATGTCGCATTCTGTCGTGGTGGATTTGCCCAAGGTGAGTACGCAACCCATAGCGGAGCAACGCGATTCCGTGGATATTGCGGTAGATGCCTCTGGGCAGGTGTTCTGGAACGATCAGCCGGTGGCCTTGGAAACAGCCAAGGAGCGTTTGGTGTTGGTTGGCCAGGAAGAGCCGCAGCCGTCGGTGCGACTGCGGGCCGACCGCGAGACGCGCTACGAAGTACTGGCCGAGCTTCTCGGCTCGGCCAGCCGGGCCGGAGTGGACGGCATCGGCTTTGTGACTCGCCCCACCACGGGTGGGGCGAATGGCGCAGACTCAGTCGAGAAAGTAGTTGACCCAGAAGGGAACTGGCCGGCCGCTTCCGCCCTTTTCGGTGCCGCCCTTCCAGGCTGTGCCAGCGATATCGAGGTGGGCCCAGCGATAGCCTTTGGTGAAGCGCGAAAGGAAGCAGGCGGCAGTGACCGAGCCTGCCGGCATGCCGCCGATGTTGGCCATATCGGCAAAGCGCGACTTGAGCTGTGGCTGGTATTCGTCGTCGAGTGGCATGCGCCAGGCGGGATCCACAGCGCGACGTGATGCGTCGAGAAGTTCGTTGGCCAGATCGTCGTCGGAAGAGAACAGGCCCGAATTGATATGGCCCAGAGCCACCACGCAAGCGCCGGTGAGGGTAGCGATGTCGATCACTGCGTCAGGCTTGAATCGTTCGGCGTAGGTGAGGGCGTCGCACAGGATCAAACGACCTTCGGCGTCGGTATTGAGCACCTCGATGGTTTTACCCGACATGCTGGTGATGACATCGCCCGGTTTGTTGGCGCGGCCGCTGGGCAGGTTCTCGCAGGCTGCCACCAAGCCCACCACGTTCACCGGTAACTGGAGTTCGGCAATGGCCTGCATGGTGCCGATCACGCTGGCGGCGCCACACATGTCGTACTTCATTTCGTCCATGGTGGCGGCTGGCTTGATGGAGATGCCGCCGCTATCGAAGGTGACGCCCTTGCCGACCAGCACGGTAGGAGCCGGCGCCTTGCTGCCGCGACCTTTGGCGCCCTGATATTGCATCACGATGAAGCGCGGTGGCTCGTCGGAGCCACGGGCCACCGACAAAAAGGCGCCCATCTTGAGGGCTTCGATCTGTTTGCGCTCGAGGATCTCCACCTTGAAGCCGTGCTCGGTGCCGAGTTGCTTGGCGGTTTGGGCGAGATAGGTAGGCGTGCAAATATTGCCTGGCAGGTTGCCCAAGTGGCGGGCAGTGTTCATGCCTGTGCCAATGGCTGCACCTTCGCGCAGCCCTTGCTTGACCGTGGCGGAATTGGCCCGGCTGGCCAGGGCAACGCATTTTTTAAGCCCAGGAGCGGGCTTGTCTGATTTGCTCAGCGTGGCGTCGTAATGGTAGTTGGCCTGCAGGGCTGCCATGGCCAGTTGACGAGCCCGTTGCTTGAGGTCGAGGCCCGGCACTTCGATATCGAGCAGTGCGCTGGCAGCATCGGTGGCCTCGCCGGAAGGCAGGGCCCGCGCTGCGGCTCCGAGCGCCGCAACGTAGCGCCGCGCCGTGAGCTCTTCAGGCTTGCCCAAACCCACCAGCAGTACCCTACGCGCCGCAACGCCACTGAGCTCACGCAGCATGAGCACTTTGCCGTGCTCGCCCTTGAATTCGGTTTTGGTGACCCGCCCAATGGCGCCGCCGCTGGCTTCGTCGAGCGCTTCGGCGGCAGCGGTGAGCTGACCGTCGGCGTGAACCCCCACGGCGAGCGTGGTGGTTTTGATTTTTTCGGGGGCAACACTTGATGTGCTAAATTCCATAGATTGATCCCTACAGCCTGAGTTGTTTGGGGCCACACGAGGCTTCAGCACGCGGCGCGCCGCCTAGGCCTCCAGCCGTTCGCCCCCGATTATGTCACTCTTTCAACGCTCCGTCGTCAGCGAGCTCTTCAGCCATGCTGGCGTGGTGTTCTCCACTCTCGTGGTTGTGTGGCTCAGCGTCTTGCTGGTGCGCCTTCTGGGCGACGCCGCAGCCGGCAGCATCGGCGCCGATGTGGTGCTGGGCTTGGCCGCGTTTTCCACCATCACGGCGCTGTCCACCATTGTCACCGCCACCGTCTTCATCGCGGTCATCACCACCATCAGTCGCAATTACCGCGAGTCTGAAATGGTGGTGTGGTTCTCGAGCGGTCTCAGCCTCACTCAGTGGGTGGGGCCCATTCTGCGCTTTGCCGTGCCGGCAACCGTAGCGGTGGCCATTCTCACCCTTGTGGTGGCGCCTTGGGCTTATCGTCAGATCGGCGAGTATCGGGTTCGCTTCGAACAACGGTCCGACATTTCCCGAGTGGTGGTGGGCCAGTTTGGCGAAACCCAAGGGGGGCGAAGGGTGTTTGTGGCCGAAGAGCCCGCCAACCCCGACAACGAACTGGGTGCCGTGTTCGTGCGTGAGCTCGACGCCGAGAAGGGCGAGCTGAGCGTGGTCACCTCCACCGGCGCGCGGGTGGAGATTCTCGACAACGGCGACCGTTTTCTGGTGCTCGACCAGGGTCAGCGCTACGATCTCACGCCGGGGCAGCCGCAGGCGCAAATCGTGCACTTCGATCGTTACGGAGTGAGGTTGGAGCGTGCCGATGCGGGCGATGCCATGGCCGAGGCGCGCGCCCGCGCCAACGAGATCACCAAGGCCCGGCCCACCGGGCTACTGCTTGAAGACAACACCCCGCGCGCGTGGCGAGAGCTGTTGTTTCGGGTATCGTTGCCGCTGGTCACCCTGAACCTCGCCTTGCTGGCCTTGCCTCTGGGCGCCGTGAACCCTCGTTTGGGGCGTTCGGGCGACCTCCTGCTGGCCGGGCTGGTGGCCATGCTGTATCTGAACCTCGTGAACCTGATGCGGTCGTGGGTGGCGGCAGAACAGATTGGCGTGGGGGTGGGCCTGGTGGGCCTGCACGGGTCGGTTGCTTTGCTCACCTTTGTGTTACTGCGACGCCGCCTCACGGTGAAGGCCCCGCGGTCGAACGATAGCGGTCAAGCTACCCAGAGCCCATCGGTGAGCTAGCCGAGGCGAGCGCGTACGGCATAACGTTTGTATATGAATATGCAGGCCAACATAGCTTAAAATTCTATGGATGAACCTGCAACAATTCAAATTCGTGCGCGAAACCATTCGCCGCAACTTCAATCTCACTGAAGCTGCACGGGCGCTGCACACTTCGCAACCTGGCGTGTCGAAGGCCATCATCGAGCTCGAAGACGAGCTCGGGCTGCGCATCTTCGAACGTCACGGCAAACGTTTGCGCGGCCTCACCCGTCCTGGCCAAGTGGTGGCTCAGGTGATCGAGCGCATCATGAGCGAGGTGGACAACCTCAAGAAGGTCAGCGACGAGTTCGCCCGCCGCGACGAAGGCGCGCTAGTGATTGCCTGCACCCACACCCAGGCACGTTACGCCTTGCCGAAGGTCATCGCGGCCTTTCGCAAGCAGTTTCCCAAGGTGCATCTCTCTTTGGTGCAGGGCAGCCCTGCGCAATTGGCGCACATGGTGCTGCACGAGCAGGCCGACATCGCCGTGGCCACCGAGGCCCTGGCGCGCACGCCCGGTCTGGTGAGCCTGCCTTGCTACAGCTGGGAGCACGTGGTGGTGGTAACCCCCGATCATCCCCTGACACAACTCACCTCGAGTCAGGCACGGGCGCTCGACCTAGCCACGCTGGCGCAGTATCCCCTGGTCACCTACGAGCGCGCTTTCAGTGGTCGTACCGCCATCGACGAAGTGTTTCGCAAGAATCACGTAGAGGCAGACATCGTGCTGGAAGCGATCGATGCCGACGTGATCAAAACCTATGTGGAACTGGGGTTGGGGGTAGGCATCATCGCCGGTGTGGCCTACGACCCGCGACGTGATCGCGGGCTGGTGGGCATTCCTGTGGGCCGCTTGTTCGGTGAACACACCACACGGGTGGCGGTGAAGGCAGGCGCATTTCTGCGTGATTACATCCTGACCTTCATCACGCTGTTGGCGCCCGAGCTCGAACGAGAAACCGTACGCGAGTCGATCGAGGCTTAGGTGGCGCTTGCCGGTTTCTCGTTGGGGGGCGGGATTTCGATCTTCACCTCGAGCACATCGAGGGAATCCTGACGTTCGAGATTCACCTTGATGTCTTCGGAATTGATATGCACGTATTTGGAAATGACTTCGAGCAGTTCGCGCTGGAGCTGGGGCAGATATTCGGCTGAGGGTGCACGTCCGGAACGCTCGTGCGCCAGAATGATTTGCAGCCGCTCGCGAGCCACACTGGCCGAAGCTTTTTTCTGTCCCAGAAAGAACGATAGCAGCGACATGTTGGTTTACCTCCCGAACAGGCGCTTGATCAGGCCCGGTTTCTCGAATTCGACGAAACGCATGGGGCGGTCTTCGCCCAGAAAGCGGGCAACCACATCGTCGTAGGCCGCAGCCACGGCGGTGTCTTTGAGATGGATGGCGGGCAGACCCTGGTTGGATGCATGCAAGACGTCTTCGGACTCGGGGATGACGCCGATCAGCTTGATGCGCAGGATTTCTTCCACATCTTTTACCGACAGCATCTCGCCGCTGGCCACGCGCTTGGCGTTGTAGCGGGTGAGTACCAGGTACTCGCGCACGGGCTCCTCGCCCTTGACGGCGCGCTGCGACTTGGATGCCAGGATACCGAGGATGCGGTCGGAGTCGCGGACCGACGAAACCTCGGGATTGGTGACGACCAGAGCATCGTCGGCAAAGTAGGCGGCATGCAGAGCGCCGGTTTCGATGCCTGCCGGTGAGTCGGCCACGATGTATTCGAAACCCATGCCTTTGAGCTCTTCGAGCACACGCTCGACGCCGTCGCGGGTGAGGGCGTCTTTATCGCGAGTTTGCGAGGCGGGCAGAATATAGAGATTATCGAGGTGCTTGTCGCGTATCAGGGCCTGGTTGAGACTTGCCTCGCCTTGAATCACATTGACGAAGTCGTAGACCACCCGACGTTCGCAGCCCATGATGAGATCGAGGTTGCGCAAGCCCACATCGAAATCGATCACGGCCGTCTTGTGGCCGCGCATGGCGAGACCAGCGCTGAAGCTGGCACTGGTGGTGGTCTTTCCCACCCCGCCCTTGCCCGAGGTGACGACGACGATACGTGTCATGACGTGAGGATCCTTAGTGGTTGATGAAGAGCCGGCGGCCTGCGCCTGGCGGGCCGCAGCCTTGTTGGCTCGATGGTGACGGGGCTGCCTGCTGGGTTTGACGGCCATGTTCAG
>JAJUJN010000188.1 GCA_029265335.1 Alcaligenaceae bacterium | reverse complement strand
GCCGGGAAAGGTCCGATCATTCTTCTCGCACCCTGAATCACGATACGTGATTGATTGACTTTACTTTTGAGAAGGTTAGTAAGGCCGCTGCATGAAAAAGCGGACACTTTTGTTGACAAACACCGAAGTGTTGACTGCATTGGACTGGAAGGAAGGAGATACCATCCACTTCGCCGCATCCAACCAGACGCTGGTGTGCCGAAAGATGAGCGCGAAAGCTCGAGAGACAGCAAAGTTGGCTGCCCCCCTGATGGCCCGACACCATCACATTTTGGCAGCGCTCGACGGCGATTAGCCGCAGCGTATTTGAGCAAAGACGATCCTCAACGTTTGCTCGGACAACACGTCGAGCGCGAACTTCTCTCGGTGAGCGGGGCCTCGCTTCAACGAAACTCCACATACCGCGACGGATGGATATCCAGCGAGTTATCTTCCCAGCCTTGCAGCTGTGGGTTCACCAGATTCCTCGACGCATATTCGTAGATAGGGGCCACCGGCCAGTGGCTGGCGAGGTGCGCTTCGGCCTGTTCCATGAGCTCACGACGCTTGTTGGGGTCGCGTTCGGAGTTGGCCTGTTCGTAGAGCTGGTTGAAGGTTTCGTCTTGGTACAGGCCGTAGTTGTTGGTGGGGGTATAGAGCAGCTGGAGGAAGTTCTGGGGGTCGTCGTAGCTGGAAAGCCAGGCGGCACGGCCCACGTCGTAATCGCCGGCGCGCAGATTGGCGTAGTGCACATTGGCTTCGGTATTGGTGAGTTCGGCGTGCACGCCCAGTGGTTTCCATTGCGCGGCCACGGCCACAGCGATGCGCTGGTGCTCGCTACCGCTGTTATAGCTGAGGCCAAGCTTGAGCGGGTTGTTGGCAGAATAGCCGGCCTCTTGCAAGAGTTCGCTAGCGCGCTGCAGGCGTTCTTTGTAAGGCGCGTCGAGCCCGGGCTGGGCCTGGGCGGTGTAGTCGCTGAGGCCAGTGGGCAAGAAGGAATTGAGCGGAAGCACAGCATTTTCGAGCAGTTGCGAGGCGATCACTTCGCGGTTGATGGCCAGGCTGAGGGCTTCGCGCACTCGAGGATCGGCGGTGGCGCGACCGTCGCGCAGGTTGAAAGAGAGGTAGTAGCTGCCGAGGCGTGGAGCAAGATGGGTGGCGTCGGGCAACTCCTGCTTGAGAAACTCGTATTGCGAAGCCGGGAAATCGCGCAGGATGTCGAGGTCGCCGGCGCGAAAGCGCGTAATGCCGGCGTCGCGGTCTTCGATGGGAAAGAAGGTAACGCCGTCGATTTTGACCTGCGCAGCGTCGTAATAATGGGGGTTCTTTTGCGTGTTGAGCTCGCTGCCCGTGAGCCAGCGGGTGGGAATGAAGGGGCCGTTCACCACAATGTTATCCACCTCGCTCCAGGCGTTGCCGTGGGTTTCGATGGCTTGCTGGGGCAAGGGGTAGAATACGGGCAGCACCAAGGTGCTGAAAAAGTAGGCAGATGGTTCGGTGAGGGTGACTTCGAGCACCCTGCCGTCTTCCAGCGAGCGCACGCCGAGTTCGTCGGCGGGAGTTTCACCCCTGGCCACGGATTCGGCGTTGGCAATGGGGTAGAGACGGTGGGCAGTGCTCACAGCATTGGCGGGGTCGAGCACGTAGCGCCAGGCATAAACAAAGTCGTCGGCGGTGAGAGGGGTGCCGTCAGACCATTGCGACTCGCGCAGACGGAAGGTGTAGGTTTTGCCGTCGTCCGACAGTTCCCACGATTCGGCAACGCCGGGCACCAGCTGGCCGTCCTGCGACACCTCGATCAAGCCCGCATAAATATCGCGTAACACGTCTTCTTCCCAGACGCCGCCGGTGATGCGGGTGGGGTTGAGAGAGGCAGGATCGCCAATGATGCCGATTTTCAGGGTTTGGGCGTGGGTGGGGGCGGCCAGAGCGGCCACAGCCAGAGAAATGGCGGCGAGAGTGAAGCGCTTCATGGAAACCTCGTAGCTGGCAGGATTCGATAGCAGCAAGGGTAGCGCAACTGCCCGGAACTAGGTGCGATCATGTCGCCAGAAGGCGGCGTCAAGGAGCTCCTGCGTATATGAATGCTGGGGTGCAGCAAATATCTGGGCGGCGCTGCCTTGTTCCACCACTTGGCCGTCACGCATCACAAGCAGCGTATCGGCCATGGCGCGCACGACAGCCAAGTCGTGGCTGATGAATACATAAGCGAGCTGATGTTGTTGCTGCAAGTCGAGCAACAGCGCGAGTACTTCCGCCTGCACGGAACGATCGAGCGCGGAGGTGGGTTCGTCGAGCAAGAGGAATTCGGGGCGCAGAATGAGCGCCCGGGCGATGGCGATGCGTTGACGTTGGCCACCCGAGAACTCGTGGGGGTAGCGGTGGCGGAGTGCGGCGTCGAGCTGCACTTCGTGCAAAGCTTGAGCAACGCGCTTTTCACGCTGCCGTTTGCTGAGTTCGGGTTCGTGCACACGCAGGCCTTCGCCAATGATCTGTCCCACGGTCAGCCTGGGCGACAGCGAGCCATAAGGATCTTGAAACACCACCTGCATGCGCTTGCGCAAGCGTCGCCAGCCGGCAGTGTCGAGCTGGCCCACATCGACGGCATCGAAATGACGCTCGCCCTGGGCAGGAAGGAGGTTGAGCAGGGCCCGCCCCAGGGTGGATTTGCCCGAGCCCGACTCGCCCACGATGCCCACCGTTTCGCCCCGCCGTACGGTCAGGCTTACGTCATTCACCGCCACGAAGCGCTCCGCACGTCGCAGCCAGCCGCGTGGAATGGGGAAGTCGACAGTGATATTTCGGGCCTGGAGCAGCACCGGCGCATCGCGGGCTGCCGGAGGCTTGGCGCCCTTGGGTTCGGCATTCAGCAGGCGCTGGGTGTAGGGGTGTTGGGGCGCGGCGAACAGGGTGGCGCAGTCGGCTTGTTCCACCAATTTGCCGTGCTGCATCACACAAACCCGGTCGGCCACCTTGCGCACCATGCCCAGGTCGTGAGTAATGAGCAGCACCGCCAGGCCATAGCGTTGCTGCAGCTCCTTCAGCAACTGCAGAATTTGTGCCTGTACCGTGACGTCGAGCGCCGTGGTGGGTTCGTCGGCGATCAGAATCTTGGGCGAGCACGCCAGCGCAATGGCGATCACTACCCGCTGGCGCTGACCCCCGGAAAGTTCATGAGGATAGCTGCGATACCGTCGTTAGGGTTACGGAATTCCTACCTGTTGTAGCAGCTCAAGCACGCGCGCGCGTGCCGCCGCACCGCGCAAATGGGTATGCCGATAGAGCGACTCACGGATCTGCAGACCGATGCGAGTGAGCGGGTTGAGGGCCGTCATGGGTTCCTGAAACACCATGGCGATATCCTTGCCGCGCAGGGCGCGCATCCGCGCTTCGCTCAACTCAAGCAGGTTTTCATTGCCGTAGTTGGTTTCGCCTTCGATGCGGGTGGCAGGAGGCAGCAGGCGCATCAGCGCATAGGCGGTGACTGACTTGCCCGAGCCGGATTCCCCCACCAAGGCCAGGGTTTTGCCCGCTTCCAGGTTGAAACTGAGACCTTGCACCGCGGCTACGGGGCCGTCGGGCGTTTCAAACGTGACGTTCAGATGGCGAACTTGCAACAAGGGCTCGGAGGTTGATGACACTGACCACTCCTTCATCGACTGCGGGGATCGAGCGCGTCGCGCAGACCGTCACCCAGGAAGTTGAGACAAAACAGAGTGGTGGTAAGAAACACCGAAGGCACCAACAGCATCCAGGGAGCCCTGGCCATCATGTCTTTGCCTTCGCTGATCAGGGCGCCCCAGCTGGTGAGCGGCTCCTGCACACCCAGGCCAAGGAAAGACAAGAAGCTTTCGAGCAGAATCACCTTGGGCACGGTAAGGGTGAGAAACACGATCACCGGGCCAATGAGGTTGGGAATGATGTGGCGCACCACGATATGCCAGTTGGGCACGCCCAGCGCCCTTGCGGCCGCCACGAATTCCTGTCGCTTGAGGGCGAGGGTTTGGCCCCGCACGATACGCGCCATGTCCAGCCATTCCACCGCGCCGATGGCCACGTAGATCAGCAGAATATTGCGCCCGAACACCACGGTCATGAGGATCACGAAAAATAGAAAGGGCAGGGCGTAGAGAATATCCACCCAGCGCATCATGAGGGTATCCAGCCGCCCGCCCGCGAAGCCGGCAATCGCGCCGTAAAGTACGCCCACAACCAGCGCGACAGCGCTGGCTACCAGAGCCACCGTGAGCGAGATCTGGCCGCCATAGAGGGTGCGTGTGAGCAGGTCACGGCCGTTGGCGTCGGTACCAAGCCAGTGGCCGCCCTCGAATGCCGGTGGGGCACGAAAAGCCTCCCAATCCACCTCGTCGAGCCCCCACGGGGTGAACCAGGGGCCGACGAAACAGGCCAGCGCAATGAGCGCCAACAGCACCAGGCTGAACATGGCCGCTCGGTTGGCCCGCAGCCGGCGCCAGGCCTCCTGCCCCAGACTGCGGCCGCTTTCGAGGGTGGCCATTTCTGTGGTTGCCAAAGATGCATCGTTGGGGTGCAGGTAAGTCATGGCTCAGCCCTCGTAGCGAATTTGAGGGTTGAGCCAACCGTAGACGAGATCCACCAACAGGTTGAACACCACAATCAGCACGCCATAGAAGATCACCACACCGAGCACCAGCGTGTAGTCGCGGCTGAGAGCAGCCTGCACGAAATAGCGACCGATGCCGGGCAGGCCAAAAATCTGTTCGATCACCACGGAGCCGGTAATGATGGCCACCAGGGCAGGACCCAACTACGAACTCAGGGGCAACATGGCGGGGCGCAGGGCATGGCGCACCACCACCTCACGCGGTGCGAGCCCCTTGGCGCGTGCGGTACGAATGTGCGGGCTGGCCAGCGCTTCGATCATGCTGCCGCGCATCAAGCGGGCCACGCCGGCAATCTGCGGCAACGCCAACGCAATCACCGGTAGCAACATGTAGCGCCAGTGG